>UQVD01000061.1 GCA_900544385.1 uncultured Collinsella sp. | reverse complement strand
CGAGATACTGATCGGTCTCGTGGGCTCGGAGATGTGTATAAGAGACAGCGGTTTCATCCCGTTCCCCTCTTGCACTCACCGCCAGCACACGCTATAAGGTTGTTGGTGGCTCATTAAGCTACCTCCAAGTGCCGGGGGAGTCCCCCGGCTATTTTTTTATCCATTCCATTAGGAGTCCCCATTGGCCAAGGAGCTCAGCATCTTCGTCGACGAGAGCGGCGACCGCGGCGGCAAAGCTCGCTACTACCCGCTCGTACTCGTCTTTCACGACCAGGAAGGCAGCATCGCTGAGGCGGTCACGGGCTATGAGGCCAAGCTTGTCAGGGCCGATCTCCCTAACATTCCGTTTCACTCCGAGCCTCTCGTGAACGGGCACAAGGACTATGAGTTTCTTGACATCGAGCAGCGCAAGGTTATGCTCGCCCGTTTCTCCTCGTTCGTCCGCAAACTTCCCATTTCCTATATCACGTTCGTCTACCACCGCAGCCAGTTCGAAGACCCGGCAAGGCTAATGGAACGTATGGGGCGCGATATCTCCTCTGCCATGATTGAACACCTGGGCTTCTTTCAATCCTTCGACGATGTGAAGGTTTACTACGACAACGGTCAGGACATTGTCATACAGGCGCTTGACCGCTCGGTGGGCAAGGTCCTCTCAAAAGGGGTCGTCCGACGCCGCAAGACCTCGATGACCGATTACCGCCTCGAGCAAGTGGCGGATTACCTCTGCACCATCGAACTTGCCTTGGTCAAGTACGAGGCCAAGGAGAACGGTGAGACGTACAACAAGTTCTTCGGAGGTATAGGTTCTTTCAAGAGGAACTGGTTCAAGCAAGCCCGCAGCAAGCGGATATAGGTGGTTCCGCAGTCTCGCAGGGAGCGGTCGTCTCTCCTCCGGCCAGGGCCCCAAGCGACACGCTTCGAGCAGCGATAGCGAAACGCAAGCAACGGCGTCGCGGGCGCCTCGTGCGCCATAGTGTCCATGTGGTCATCTCCTATCGTCTCAGCGTGGTAGCTGAAGATTCTAGGCGCTGGCCACACCCCTTTTCCGGGGCGCCAACACCAACGTTTAGCACACAAGGAGTTTGACGAGATGGCTCAGCAAGTATTGAATCTATCCGCCCATGCAGCCACGTCGAATAACTCCAGATTGGGGTAACTGACCGTTTCGCCCGTTTCTTTAAGACAGGCCTCCGCGGCGTTGCACAGCGAGCTCGCGAGCGACGCCGCATCAACGCGGAACGTCACGCTCTTAGTCGCACGCATCCCGCTCTTGGGCGACGGCCAGGAAGAGCAGAGGGCGTTGCACCCGTGGAGGACAAGCTCGAACTTGTAGTCGTAGTCGAAGCTCTCGTCTTTCTCGGGAGCATCGACCGACACATCGTAGTCGCCTGAATGCAACAGGGAGCACCGGAGCTTCCAGCACATCTTCCCATTAAAGATTTGACCTGGAATCGTTTCACCTTCGTTCGAGGGGTCTCCCGAAAACAGGAAGTCGTTTGCCGCCCAGTCATCAAACCACTTCACATACTGCCGCCCCGCCGCTCTCTTCCCGTTATGAAGGACGAGATTGGGATAAAGAAGCTGCCCCATGGCGTCGGGAATGGTAAGGGAAGACATAAGGGCTGGGATAAGGCAGTCTTTCTCAACCGCATTTCTAATCGATTCGACGAGTAGCTTCATTTTGATGCCTCAAAAAGTCTATGCGGTCTTATGCGAAGAAACGGCCGATCGGCCATGAGCCGAGCGTCGTTCGTGCCTCTTCGTCAAGTGACGCTCTGAGCGCAGAGGCCATGTCCGAGTCTCCGCGCAAGGCTGCTGCGCATGCTTTCGACAGCGCACTATCTGAATTCAGCTGGATTGCCATTAACTCAGATTTCTCCTCGCTAGTAAGATCTCGCTTTCGAGCGGCAATTTGATATCGATTTATCAGGGTTGCCTCTCGATCCGCAAAAGCTTCCAGGGCGTCTACGGTCATCTCGCAGCATTTCAGCAACTCTTCCTTACAGCACGCATCTTGATCGTAGGCTGATAGCATTTCAAGCATCTTGTCGTTGACGTAGGCAGAGCTAACTTCGGTGACTGGATACTGCTTCAACGTAGCGGCAAACACCTCGGCATCGATATTGGCAAGCCTCATATAGTCCTGCATCGTTTGGACGAACAGAGGCGCGACGACTACGGGGGCATCCCCCTCGCCCCGGAAGAACACCGAGACCGTCAGGTCATCCAGTCGAAGCCCATCGACCATTCGGTACATATCTTCAGATACTTGGTAAAACACGAGCTTAATCGGATGGTTCCCCAGATTGATATATCCGAATCCGTTTTGCCGATCCTTGTAGTGGAGGGGTGCGTTCTCAACCAATCCCTTGTAAATTGTCTCGATGTTTCTTAAATCCTGAGTGGTCAACGCACTGATGTCGAGCTCTGGCTTGTAATGAAGAGCGTCGACAACCCGCTTGATAATCTCCAGCGACTGCAATCGACTCTCAAGGGCGTCGAGGTCGCCTCCGCTCAACTTGCACCCGCGAGCAAAGCCGCTTCCGTCTATGGAAAGCGTACCGGTTTGCATCAATGCGCGCATGAGGGCCAACTCTTCCATGCGCTCGACAAGAGTTCCGGTCTCGCTGAGGGCGATTGTGTTGGTGGAGAGGCATATGTCGAAACCCCTGAAGAAAACGTGCTCGCCATTCTCATTTTCTCCGGCCATGACCACCGCATTTAGGGAAACATCACCAGAGCTGACGTCATGCCGAGACCCAATCGCGACGCCAACTATGTTTTCAAGCTTATTCAAGGGATACAGCTCTCCCCAGGGGCTCTTCCCGTAGATATACAGCCCGTTCCTGTATGGAGCCAAGCTTGCGGGCGACTCGCCCTCGAGCAGCTCGATTCCAAACTCGCACTCATCAAAGCAAAGGCCGGCGTCCTTAAATTCCTCGATTGTCTTGGGGGCGATGCCAGCGACTGCTCGCTGCTTTGCTCTGTCCTTGACCGCCCTTCTGACAAGCCGCGTCAATTCCGCCGCGTCTGATGGAAGCCGGTCGAAACGCAAAGAGATGCGCTCTTGTTGCTCCGGAATATCGGCCAGAATCTTCTTTAGGTCATAGGGAAGCAAAAGTCTGTAGAAAACCTCCGCTGAACGAGCCTCGCTCCCACAGTAGACGTAAAAATAGATGCAGCCTCCAGCAATGTTGAGATAGTGCCTGAGGTCTGAAACTCGAACTTGCCGCTTAGGTCGGTCCGATTTTCTTTTCGAAGTGGTCCCCTTGACCTGAAGCGGCAACTGGCCTTCAACGGTCTCAATCGTGAAGGAAGAAGACGAGTAGACTTGCAGGTGCCCGTCGGTGCATTCGGTCTTGTCGTTCTCATCTATATACGCATAGACGCAAGCGACATCGCCGAAAGCCTGCTTGACAGCATTGACCGCGTTCTGCTCGATTTTGCGATTGTCCAAGCTTCTCCTTACTGTTTTAGATCGTCAGCAAACCGATGTCAGGCATGTTTCTCACTTGACCTAACTGCCTCGCGATGAATCGCATGGCCCTAGAGGAAAAAGTCCCTCGCGCTCACGATGCGGATGCCGTCGATATCCGTGTCGTAGGAACCCTGCCTCACGACCACGATCTTCTCGTGGTTGTCTCGTATCGACTTCAGAGGGGCGATCTCTCGCTCCCTGGTCTCGCTTGCGAACATCTCGTCAGTCGCCTGCACGTAGAGCACGCGCCCGTCCTTCGTCGCAACGAAGTCGACTTCCTTGCCATAGAGCTTGCCCACATGCACGCTCCATCCTTCGTAGAGCAGCTGGAGATACACGGCGTTCTCGAACAGGCGGCCAGTATCCGTGACCCTATAGCCGGCCATCCAGGTCCTGAAGCCGGTGTCGACGATGTACTCCTTTGGGTTCGTCTTGAGGAGCGCCTTGCCGTGCAAATCGTAACGCGTGGCACGATAGAACAGGAAGGCCTCCTCAAGCGCACCCACATACGAGGAAACGGTCTTGTTCGTGGTCTTCGGCCCCGCAGAAGTTAACGCGCCGGCGATTCGACTCGACGAGCACTCGTTGCCGATGTTGTCCGCCAGGAATTCGGCCACATGGCGCAGCAGGGAAGGGTCAGTCACCGCACTTTTGCCCTTCCCGCGCTCACGGTTGACAATATCACGCACGGCGATGGCTTCGTAGACGCCGGACATGTACGCCGAGTGCTGCGCCTGGGTCGTCGAGAGGGATGCGATGGCTGGCATGCCCCCGTACTCAAGGTAACGAGTAAGCATGTCGTCGAAGAGAACGGGATCCCCCTCGGGAGTGAGAGCCACCGAAGTTCCCGATACGAACTCGATTCCGCAGAAGTCGGCGAACTCGGAGAAGGACAGGGGCAGCATCTTTACCTCTACGTAGCGCCCGGAGAGATAGGTGGCCAGCTCGCTCGAGAGAAGATACGCATTCGAGCCCGTGAGGTAGATGTCGCAATCGAAGTCGATCCTCATTGCGTTGACCGCATCCTGCCAGCCATCGATTCTCTGGGGCTCGTCTATGAAAACGTAGGTGCGACCCTTGTCCGACAGGCGCCCGCGAACGTAATCATAAAGCTGGTCCTCCGTCTTGATGCCCGTACCCTTGCTTTCCAGGTTGACGCTCACAAAGCCGCGGCCAGCGACTCCTTCAGACTCGACGGCCATCCTAATTAGATCGAGAAGGCTCGACTTGCCGCACCTGCGCACGCCCGTGATCACCTTGATGAGGTCGGTGTCACGGAAGAGCATCGCCTCCTCGAGGTATCTATCGCGGTTCCTGAGTCTGCCACCCTTCAAAAGCTGCTCCTAAAACTCGAATCTGGTTACACTTTTAGGAGTATCGTAACTCCACGCCACAAGATGAGCAAAGAGCGCACCTCGAGACGGATCGACCAAGGGGATTACGCACCTGCCGGGAGGCAGGGCAGCTTGCTCGATCGACGCGGACTACCAATTGATAAACCCCAAAAGCCGGACCGCACGGCGGCGCTCGTTTCGCTAAATCGGCTTGATGGGATGGCGAATCACGGTCTTGAGCTTCTCCGGCGCGTACTTGCGCGGGTCGGAGAGGTAAATCTCGTGACAGAGGCGGGATTCGGAGAAGTCGGGCGCATATCCCCGTTCCGCCGCAAATGCACGCATGGCGCCTATGATCGTCAGCTCGTCATCGTAAGGCCCGTATAGCAATGGGCGCGGATTCGGAAGATGCCGCGCCCATTGGCAAACACTATAGCATAGAATCGAACGTCTGTTCTACTCCCACTCGATGGTCGCGGGCGGCTTGGACGTGATGTCATAGCACACGCGGTTGGCGCCGGGGACCTCGGCAACGATGCGGCCAGAAATGCGGGCCAGCACGTCGTAGGGCAGCTTGGCCCAGTCGGCGGTCATGGCATCGCTGGACTCGACGGCACGCAGGATGATCGGACGCTGGTAGGTGCGCTCGTCGCCCATAACGCCGACGGACTTAATGTCGGGCAGAACCGCGAAATACTGCCAGCAGCTGTGCTCGGAGTTGCGCTCGCCGGTCTGCTCAAACAGACGCTGATTGTAGGCATCCAGCTCCTCGCGCACGATGGCGTCGGCGTTCTTGAGGATCTCGAGCTTCTCCTTGTCGACCGCACCGATGATGCGAATGGCAAGACCCGGGCCCGGGAAGGGCTGGCGGAACACGATGTGACCCGGCAGGCCCAGCGCCAGACCAAGTGCACGGACCTCGTCCTTAAAGAAATGATCGAGCGGCTCGATGAGGTCGAAGTGCACGCCCTCGGGGAACGGGATCAGGTTGTGGTGGCTCTTGATGGTGGCCGTCTTGCCGCCCGTCTTGCGAGCGCCGGACTCGATGATGTCGGGGTAGATGGTGCCCTGAGCCAGGTACTTGACCGGCTTGCCATCGGTCTCGAGCTGCTGCGCCACGGCGAAGAACTCTTTCCAGAACTGCGTACCGATGATGCGGCGCTTCTCCTCGGGCTCGGTCACGCCGGCCAGAAGCTCGGCATAACGGTCCTCGGCGTGGACGTGGATAAAGTCGACGTCAAACTGCTTGGTGAAGACCTCCTCCACCTGCTCGGGCTCGCCCTTGCGCAGCAGGCCGTGGTTGATGAACACGCAGGTCATCTGCTTGCCCACGGCGCGGGCGCCCAGCGCAGCCACGACGGAGGAGTCGACGCCACCGGACAGGGCCAGAATCACGCGGTCGTCGCCGACCTTCTCGCGGAACTCGGCCGTCATGGTCTCGACCAGGTTGTCCATGCTCCAGTTGGGCTCCAGGCCGCAGATCTCAAACAGGAAGTTGCTCAGCAGCTGCTGACCGTACTCGGAGTGCTTGACCTCGGGGTGGAACTGCGTGGTGAAAATCTTGCGCTCGACGCACTCCATGGCGGCAACCGGGCACACGTCGGTGCTGGCGGTAACGGTAAAGCCCTCGGGCACCTCGGAAACGGCGTCGCGGTGGCTCATCCACACGGTCTGCTCCATGGGCGTGGAGTTAAAGAGCTTGGCGCCGGCCGTGCGCGTGATGGTGGCGCGGCCGTACTCGCCCACCTCGGAGTGGCCGACCTTGCCGCCGAGCGTCACGGCCGTGATCTGATGGCCGTAGCAAAAGCCCAGGACGGGAAGGCCCAGGTCAAAGATGGCAGGATCGATGGACGGAGCGTCCTCGGCGTACACGGAAGCCGGACCGCCGGAAAGGATGAGCGCAGAGGCGTTCATCTCGCGAATCTCGTCGGCCGAGATGTCGCAGGGGACGATCTCGGAATACACGTTGAGGTCGCGGACGCGACGGGCAATGAGCTGACCGTACTGCGCACCAAAGTCGAGTACGAGGACCTTTGCGGAAGCCTTTTGATCCATGGTTCCCCCTCTTGTTGGCGGGGAGCCGGTGCCCACCCGCGCGAATAAACGAGAATAACTTTCATAGTGTACACGTTATATGGGGTTTCTCGTCCCTCGCAGCCATCAGCGCACGGCAAACGCACGACCTGGGCCCCTATTTGACGGCAATTCAAGTGTTACCAGACGTTACAGATGATGTAATACGCTTGAACATTGGACGCCCTGTGCCACAATACTGCCGAACGACTCCGCCTCTGCGGCGGCAAATACGATAGGAATACCAGCATGAAGCGCATCCTTCTCATCGCCACGGGCGGCACCATCGCATCGACCGAGGACGGCAACGGCCTCTCCCCCGCCCTGACCGGTGAGGAGCTCGCCCAGAGCGTCCCCGAGATCTCGGGCCTCTGCGAGCTCGACGTCGTGCAGCCCATGAACATCGACAGCACCAATATGCGCCCGAGCGACTGGATGCGTATCCGCGACGTCATCGTCAAGGGCTATGCCGACCACGACGGCTTCGTGATTCTACACGGCACCGACACCATGAGCTACACCGCGGCAGCACTTTCCTACCTGATTCAGGACAGCCCCAAGCCCATCGTGCTCACCGGCTCGCAAAAGCCCATGGGCAACCCCTTTACCGATGCCAAGCTCAATCTGTACCAAAGCCTGCTCTATGCGCTCGACGAGCACTCGCACGATGTGTCGATCGTGTTTGGCGGCGTCGCCATTGCCGGCACACGAGCCCGCAAGCAGCGCACCATGAGCTTTAACGCGTTCATTAGCGTCAACTATCCGCCCATCGCCTATATCCGCAACGACCGCATCGTGCGCAACGGGCTCCACGGCACGCATCAGGGCGAAAACCCGGTGCGTTTCTACGACAGCATCGACCCGCGCGTATTTGTACTCAAGCTTACGCCCGGCGTGAACCCGGGTATCCTGGACGCCCTTGCCGATAGCTACGACGCCGTGATTCTGGAGACCTTTGGCATTGGCGGTATCCCCGAATTTGGCGAGTCCGGCGAGTCATTCCAAGAGGCTATTTTCCGCTGGGTCGATTCGGGCCGCACTGTCGTTATGACCACGCAGGTCCCCGAAGAGGGCCTCGATCTGGGCGTTTATGAGGTCGGCCGTGCTTACGCCGATCATCCGGGTATTCTGCGCGGCGACGACATGACCACCGAGACGCTCGTGGCCAAGACCATGTGGGCACTCGGCCAGTCACGCGATGCCACCGAGATCCAGCGCCTGTTCTACAGCCAAGTCAACCACGACCGCATCCCGATGGCGTAATCCCTAAGGCAGTTCCACTTATCGCAGCCTCAAACGACAGGTGGTCCCCCTCGGGCCGTGCAAAAATCGGAGTATTCTGCAATTTCTCCGCCGGAGGCATAGAATCGGCCTACTGTTAGACGAACTTTTAGGGCGAAGAGGCCATCTAGTAAATATTTATTCCACATTTTTATTAAGCGTGTGGATTAACTACTGTCAAAAAGGCAAAGCCAGACGCTCGGGCTACCATCTACGGCTGAACAGGTGCTGAATACTCGCGATTTTGCACATCGCAACCAGGGGGACCCGCCCAAAGAGCGTCAATTAGCAGCGGGGAACGCCCTATTCGATACCCTCGAGAAGCTCTGACACCGTCATGCCGAGTGCGGGTGCGATCTTAAATAGAACCTTGAGCGTGAAATTTGCCGTCCCATCTTCGATTCGGTCGAGGTAGGGTCGGCTGATTCCTGTCGCCACACAAAAATCAACCTTGGAGATACCAAGGTCCCTGCGTGTCTCTTCGACCCGCCTGCCAAGAATCTGTTTCGCACGTTCGTCCATGCAGCCGAGTTTGAAATGGAGCCGAACATAAACGTAAACTATAGTTTACGTTTTGCCGAATACACAGGAGTTTTCTATGTCGGGTTCTTCGGTCCGCATGTACCGAGCCACGCTTCGCACAAACAGCGCGCCGCCCAAGCTCGTCGTCGTTGAAGCAGAATGCCTTTCGCCCGATGAGCGCACAGCATTTGCATTGCTATCAAGTCGCGTCGCCGCCGTTCTGGTCCCTTGCCCGGCGCAAGGTGAACTTGCCATCCAATGCCAAGCGCACAGCTGCTCGCTCAATCAGACTGCCGTAATCGCAACCAGCCAACACGGTCTGCCCCTTCTCCTGGAAGCCGGTATCGCACTTGCCCTTCGCGGCGCCGGATACGAAAACGAGGCCGCCGCCGACATGGTCTTTATACCACGATCGAGCGGCGGCCTCGCAGCAGCCATTGAATATGCGTGCAGGCTCGTTGCCTAAAAGGACAAGCTAGAAACCAAAGCCAAAGCCCGTTCCAGTAATCGCCGAATACATAAAGTAGACGTTGATTACGTTGAGGAACACGCCCGTGATGCAGCCGTTACGCAGGTAGCGCTCGCACGCAAGACGTGCCATCACAGCGGAGTCGTCATTGTTCTTGGCTTGGCGTCCCGCCGTAAAGTACGTCGCCACGCTCAGCAGCAGATTGAGTACCGGCAGTGCCAGCAGCTCGTAGCTCTTACCCCAGCGCGTCACCTCGCCGGCGGCGTTAAACTTCGTTGCCACCTCGGGGCCAATGTTGGGGATAACACACGCTGCGACCACCAGCGGAATCACCGCAAGTACGAGCAGCGCAATACCCATGTAGCCAGCTTTTTTGCCATATTTGAACATATGCGTCGTCCTTACACGTTAAAGCGGAAGTGCACGACGTCGCCATCGGCCATGACATAGTCCTTGCCCTCAATACGCAACTTGCCGGCGGCCTTGGCGCCCTGCTCGCCGCCGAGCTCGATGTAGTCGTCGTAGCCAATGACCTCGGCCTTAATAAAGCCGCGCTCAAAATCGGTGTGGATGACGCCGGCGGCCTGCGGGGCGGTCGCGCCCTGACGAACCGTCCAGGCCTTGACCTCCATCTCGCCGGCCGTAAAGAACGACTGCAGGC
Source organism: uncultured Collinsella sp. (assembly GCA_900544385.1). Classification (GTDB taxonomy): domain Bacteria; phylum Actinomycetota; class Coriobacteriia; order Coriobacteriales; family Coriobacteriaceae; genus Collinsella. Next base: position 1,838 of record UQVD01000061.1, on the reverse strand, counting down.
CGAGCAGCTTGTAGGCAGCCTGAGCGAGCACGTCCAGGCCGGGCTGCTCCAGGCCCAGGCTCTCCAGGTAGTCGGCGGCGTCCTCGGGATCGAGCTCGGAAAGCTCTGCCTCGATCTTGGCGCAGATGGGCAGCGGCTTGACACCATCGATGGGCGCCAGATCGTCGTTGAGCATATCCTCGTCCACGTTGGCCACATACAGGATGGGCTTCATGGTGAGCAGGAACAGCCCCTTGGCGGCGGCACGCTCCTCGTCGGTCATCTCCATGGATGCGGCGCGCTTGCCCTCGTTGAGCCAGGCAAGCAGGCGCTTGGCAATCTCGAACTTGGGCATGAGCTCCTTGTCGCGCTTGGCCTCCTTCTCGAGCTTAGGCAGCTGCTTCTCGAGCGTGCCCATGTCGGCCAGGATGAGCTCGGTCATGATGGTGTCGGCATCGCCGGCGGGATCGACGAACTCGCCCGTGCGGCCCACCTCACGCATGACGTTGGGGTCCTTAAAGTAGCGCACGACCTCGCAGATGGCGTCGGTCTCGCGAATGTTGGCCAGGAACTGGTTGCCCAGGCCCTCGCCCTCGTTAGCGCCCTTCACCAGACCTGCGATGTCGACGAACTCGACCGTCGCCGGCACAATGCGGCCCGGGTTAACGATGTCGGCAAGCTTTTGCAAGCGGCTATCGGGCACGTCGACGATACCCACGTTGGGGTCGATCGTGGCAAACGGGTAGTTGGCGGCAAGGCCGGTCTTTTTGGTAAGCGCGGTGAACAGCGTCGACTTGCCCACGTTGGGCAGGCCCACGATACCGATGGAAAGGGACACGACAGCTCCTTTTGGTACAGGTACTTCAAACCGTATAAGTATAGCGCCGCCGCAGCATCCGGGCGAATCCGGACACCGCGGCGGCGCAAATGAAGCAGAGATAGAGCTCGCTGACTAGTCCGCGAGCTTCTCCACCTGATCGAGCATCTTGTCAAGCTTGGCCTTTGCCTCGGCCTTGGCCTTCTGGGCCTCTTCGTGGGCCTTGGCCTTCTGAGCGGCCTTTTCCTCGGCCTCGGGGTCGACAACGACCAGATTGGACGCATCGTGCTCGACCAGCTTGAGCGCATGCTCGGGGCACACCTTGACGCAGGCTCCGCAACCTAGGCAATACGTGGACTCCAACGCAAAGCGGCCGCTTCCCACCAGATCGCAGGCGAACGTGGGGCACACGTTGACGCACTCGCCGCACGACGTGCACTTGTCAAAATCGCACTCCGGCGTGCTCACCTGCATGTTCTGGGCAAGCTCGGGGTGGTTTTGCAACGTCGAGAGCACCAGCTGCCGCCCGTGCGTGAGCGAACGGCGACGCTTAGTCGTCGTGGTGCCGCACATGGTGTTGAGCGTGCGCTCCAGCTGGGTAATCTGATGGCGATGGGCCTTGAGCTTTTGCGTCACCGAGGCCAGCGCCGCCGTCGCCGGGTTGAGCTTGGTCACCGTCAGGCCCGTGGTGCGGGCAATCTTTTCCATGTACTCCTTGCGCTCGTACTCGCGGCGCTTATGGCACTTGAGGCTCTTGGGGTCGACCTCCAGGCCCATACCCGTGCCAGACCACTCTTCGGCCTTCGCAATCGCCTCACCCAGAATGTCCTCACCGCCGGTGTTGCGGCATTTATCGCACACGCCCAACGGCAGGTACACACTCACGTTGGGATAGTCGGCCAGTACCGAGAACCAGGTCTCTGCCGTAATATCGCCCACGCAGGCAACGACGACTTCGTTTTCACGCGGCATGCGCTTAAGGGCACGCGTGCAGGTAACGTAGGCGCTGTCTCTTATACACATCTCCGAGCCCACGAGACCG
>UQVD01000060.1 GCA_900544385.1 uncultured Collinsella sp. | reverse complement strand
CATGCGAACCTCCAGTCCGGACCGCTTCACGGTCCAACTTTCTGTCCGCACCCCCTTGCGGCTAATCCAGGAACTATTTCACCGCAACTTAGGTGGGGATGTGGGGTCCCGGCATGTATATGAAAACGGCTCTGGCACCAAATAGAGCCAAAGCCGTTAAAACTATCCTATGGAGCGGGCGACGGGAATCGAACCCGCGTCATCAGCTTGGAAGGCTGGGGTTCTACCATTGAACTACGCCCGCAAGATATGGTCGGGACGACAGGATTTGAACCTGCGACATCCTGCTCCCAAAGCAGGCGCGCTACCAAACTGCGCCACGTCCCGAAGGTGTTGAGCAGCTAAGGTCTAAACCTTGCGTGTCCCAAAGCGAAGGAAATTATAGGGGAGACTCCCCGCCTGTGCAAGCGCAGAAACCCTAGCTCCTCGAATGTGCAACAAAACGACTATGGAGCAGGCCGATTACAAAGGCAACCACGGCAACCGGCGCCCACGCGGCACCGATATCCGCCAGCGGCAGCACATCAAACGGTAGCCACGCGCCCGCGAAAAACGCATCGCGAACCGAAGTGATTACGCTCTGCACCGCGACAACGCCGCCGACCCAGACCCACACCTGCGGATGCGCATCGCAAAAACCGTGCACCAGGCCCATAAGTACCAGCACAATGGCAACGGGATACAGAGCATTGAGCATAGGCACCGAGAACATAAGGATCACGTCGAGGCCTACGTTGGAGAGCACGCACGAAAACGCTGCAAACACAAAGGCGAGAACCGCGAAGGGACGGCGCATGGCCTCCTCGGAAGCCTCCGCTCCCCCTTCGACCACATACGTCTCGCAGAAGTACCGCGAGCAGCAGCTAATAAGGCCGATGCACACGTTCATGCAGGCAAGGAAAAAGATCGCAAAGACCACGACCGTGCCGGCAAGGCCAAAGTGCATGGAGGCAGAGCGGGCAAGGATGGCGGCGCCGTTGGTGGCATCGGGCATCACGGTGCTGAGCTGCGTGCCGGCAAGCGCCAGGCCGCAGTAGATGATGGCCATGAGCACGCCGGCGATCACACCCGAACGCGAAATCTCGAAGGCCACGCGCTTGTCATCGGTAACGCCCAGCTCGTGGATGGTCTCGGCGATGATGATGCCAAAGGCGAGCGACGCGAGCAGGTCCATGGTCTGGTAGCCAGTCAAAAAGCCCTGCACGGCAGCACCGGCATTGTAGGGAGCCTGCGGCGCGGCAGCGGGACCCAACGGCGAGACCACGGCGGCACCCACGACCAGCACGATGAGCGCAATGAGCGCGGGGCCCGTAATGCGGCCGAGCACGCGCGTGATGACGCCCGGACGCAGCGTGAGCACAAACGCGACGACAAAGAAGCCAACGGCAAACACCAGGCGAGCCGTGCCAAGCGAGACGCCCTCGGGCAGCAGCGGCACCAGCATCTCGAAGGCCGTGGAGCTCGTGCGCGGAATAGCCAGGCACGGGCCGATGGCCAGATACACCGCCGCGACAAAGAACTCACCGAACTTGGGGTGTACGCGGCCGGCAAGCTCGCGCGCCGTTCCGGCAAGCGCCACGGCGATAAAGCCCATGACGGGCAGGCCGATGGCAGCGATGAGAAAGCCGAGCATGGCGACCGGCGTGGCAGAGCCTGCCTGCAGCGCCAGCAGTGGCGGAATAATGAGGTTGCCGGCGCCAAAGAGCATCGAGAATAGGGCGATGCCGACGGTGACGACATGGTCGGAGCGCAGACCGCGCGGCGCGGATGAGGCCATAGACACACCTTTCGGGTCGAAACAAAAACGGGACGGGCAAAAACACCCGTCCCGCAAGTATATACGCTCTAGCAGGCTAAATCGCGCAAAGCGTCAATCGCAGTGTCGACTTCCTCGTCCGTGTTGAAATACCCAAACGAGAAGCGGACGACGCCCTGGCGCTCGGTCCCCAGCGCGCGGTGCATGAGCGGAGCGCAATGGGCACCGGGGCGCGTCGCAATCCCCCACCCTTGCATGAGCGCGTCCGAGATCTCGGCAGAGTCGATATCACCCACGTTGAGCGACACAATCGCAGAGCGCGTCGGCTGGTCAAACGCACCGTAGAGCTTAATCCCCGGAATCTCGCGCACGCCAGCGAGAAAGCGCTCAGCCAGCGCTCGCTCATGCGCCGCGATCGCCTCGACCCCGCCTTGCGCCTCGATAAAGTCGAGACCGGCAGAAAGGCCCGCGATGCCGTGGCCGTTGAGCGTGCCCGCCTCGAGGCGCGTGGGCCACTCAAGCGGCTGCAACGCATCGAAGCTGTGCACACCCGTGCCGCCCATGGCCCACGGAGCCACGTCAACAGCCTCCGCCACGGCCAGGCCGCCGGTGCCTTGAGGTCCCATGAGCCCCTTATGGCCGGTAAAGCACACAATGTCGAGCCCCATGGCCTGCATATCGATATGCATCGCGCCGGCAGACTGCGAGGCGTCGACGATCACCAGCGCGCCGGCAGCATGGGCCATGGCCGCCACGCGCGCAATGTCGACCGCGTTGCCGGTCACATTGGAGGCGTGCGTCACCACCACGGCACGCGTGCCCGGCGTGACCAGCCGCTCGAGCTCGTCATAATCGAGAACGCCGTCCGCGTCGCAGCCCGCATGCTCAACGGTCACGCCCTGTTCTGCCGCCAAGCGGTTGAGCGGACGTAGCACCGAGTTGTGCTCGAGCACCGTCGTGACCACGCGGTCGCCGGGGCGCACCACCCCGTTGATGGCGGTGTTGAGCGCCGCGGTGGAGTTGGGCGTAAAACAAACATGGTCAGCACGCGGGCAGCCCAGCAAGCGCGCAAGCTTGGCGCGGCAGCCGTGGATGGTACGTGCCGCATCGAGTGCACCCGACGTGGCGCCGCGCCCGGCATTGCCGAGCGAGCACATCGCCTGCGTCACCGCATCGATGACCTCCTGCGGCTTGTGCATGGTCGTCGCCGCGTTATCCAGGTAGATCATCGCACGACCTCCCACATATCAATCACGGTATAGCCCTCGGTGGGAACGCCCGCCGCGGCGAGTTCGCCGCGCAGCAGCTCCTCATCGGCAGGCAACGCCTTCCACGCCAGACCGCAGCCAGCAGCGACCTCCCCGGGCACGGGAATCGTTCGCCCGGGAAGGCCGCGCTCGATGCACAGGGACTCGCACCCCATGGCGGCCGCCGTGGTGGGAAACGTGATGACAAGCGCCGGGCGCTTCTTCCTCATGGCAACTCCAACCAATACGCTACGGGCGCACGACGCGCACAGCCTGCTCCATCTTCTCCACGATCACGTACATGTTGGTGACCTCGCCCACCGCGAGCTGGTCTTTAATGCCATAGTGGTCGAGGCAGGTACCGCAGGTAAGGATCTCGACGCCCTGCTCCGCCAGGCCCTTCAGGTCGTCGAGCACTGGCGAGCCCTCGACGGTGAGCTTGGCGCCGCCGTTGTAGAACAGCATGGTCGCGGGCAGTTCCTCCTGCTGTGTCACGGCAAAGATAAACGCCTTCATGAGCTTGTGGCCCAGCTCGTCGTCGCCACGGCCCATGCAATCGGTGTAGACGGAAATGACGAGTTTGCCCTTGCCGGCGCTTGCGTCGCAAAAAGCGGCACCGTCCTGCTCGGGGTCCACAACGGCCACGGCGCCAGAGGTCGCCACGGTCACGTGCCACTCGGCGTCAGAAACCTTCTCGACCGAGGCCGTGCAGCCCTTCTCCTGCGCCATCTTGGAGATGTTCTTGACGGCGGTCTCGTTATCGACCGAGGTCACGACAACGCCCTCGCCATCGAGCTGCTTCAGGGCTTTAAGCGTCTTGACGACGGGCAGCGGGCAGGCATCGCCCATGGCATTGACTTCAATCTTAGTAGGCATAGTTTTTCCTTTCGAAAGAACCGTTCTAGAAAACGGTAAACAGTTACATAAACGTGCGGGCTAGCGGACAACGTGGACGGCAGGACCGCCTGGCACCGGCTCGCACACGCGACCGACGACGGCGGCGATACGTCCTTCGGCATGCAGACGGCGCGCAAGCTCATCCACATCGGCAGCAGGTGCCGCGATAAGCAGGCCACCAGACGTCTGTGGATCGTACAGCGCGTCGAGCATACCCGGCTCCAGGTTCTCGTCGGCAGCCACGCGCGGGCCGAAGAAGTCCTGGTTGCGATAGGAGCCCGCGGGGATAATGCCCAGACGTGCCATGTCGAGCACCTGATCAAAGAGCGGCACCGCCCCCGACGCAAGTTCAATCTGCACGCCCGAGCCTTCGGCCATCTCGCACGCGTGCCCGATCAGACCAAAGCCCGTAATGTCGGTGCAGCCGTGAAGCTCAAGTCCCTCGGCCAGACGAATCGGCGCCTCGTTGAGGGTGCGCATCGAGTCAAACATGGCTGCGGCCTCGTCATGCTCGATGAGCTCGCCCTTAATAGCCGTGGTGATGATGCCCGAGCCGATCGCCTTGGTCAGCAGCAGAACATCGCCCACGCGTGCGCCGCTGTTGGCGAGCATGCGGTCGAGCGCGACAAAACCGCTCACGGACAGACCGTACTTGGGCTCGTCGTCGTTGATGGTGTGACCGCCCGCGATGGAGCAACCCGCCTCGACGCACTTGTCGGCGCCGCCCGCCAGAATCTGACCGGCAACCTCAACGCCCAGACAGCTCGGAATGCACAGCAAGTTCATAGCATGGCTCGGCCGCCCGCCCATGGCGTAGATGTCCGACAACGAGTTGGCTGCGGCGATCTGGCCGAACAGATAGGGATCGTCGACCATCGGCGGGAAGAAGTCGACGGACTGCACGAGGCCCAGGTTTTCGCCAACACGAAAGACACTCGCATCGTCGGAGGTATCGAACCCCACGAGCAGGTTGTCGTTATGCACATTGGGTAAGTCGCCCAGGACCTGGGCGAGGGCTCCAGGAGCCAACTTAGCGGCTCAACCGCTCGCGGCCGTCATGGACGTGAGCCTCATGGTGTCCTTAGCCATACGAACCCCCTTCTAACAAATCAACGACTTTAAGTATACGCCCCAGGCACGCTTCCCAAGAGACCGCCGACGGCTCGAACGTCGAAGGCGGATCCGCAAGCGCCTGCGCGATAGCATCTGCCAGTGCGCGCTCAAACAACGGAAGGTCGGCCGCCACGGGCGTGTCGACATCCGTCATACGCGGCGACGCCACCCACGTCACGGGAGCACCGGGAAGCATCGCCTCCATCCAGGGACGAACGCCGGGCAAATCGGTCGCCACAACTTTGCAGCCGCACGCGAGGGCCTCGATCGTCACGAGCGGCAGGCCCTCGTAAAACGAAGGCAGCACTAAGACGTCGGAACTGCGGTAGGCACGCACGAGCCCATCGCTATCCAGGCGCCCCGCCAGCGTCACCGGCACATCCGAGGCCGCGGCCAAGCGCTCGATACGCGCGTACTCGGCATCGTCCCCGCGGCCGCCCACAAGTACCAAGCCAGATGGGCGGACGCCATCGTCAATCGGCAATGACATGGCTCGAACCAGCGACTCGACGCCCTTTTTAAAGCAAATCTTGCCCACGTACACAAGCGATCCCGGCCGCCTCGCCACGCTTGCGTCGCGGCAGAAGACGCGATGGTCGTAGCCCGTCCCAATCACGTGGATGCGATCGGCATCGACGCCGCACACCAGGCCAATCTGCTCAGCCTGCTCAGCATGGAGCGCAAAGACGGCATCGAGCCGACGAACCGCACGTACGATGCGATCGCGCTCGAGCGTATGCGAACGCAGCTGGCGCAGGTCGGTCGAATGGCACACGGCAACAACCGGCACGCCCCGGACGCACTCGCGCGCCAATGCGGTCACCAGATACAGGTGATGGCAGAGCACCAGATCGGGCCGAAACTCAGCCACCGCCCGATCGATTGCAGCAGCAAATGCCCGCTCAAATGCCTTGAGCATCGAAGGCGTCAGGTCACGATAGCGTGTAGAGGGATAGGGCATGACATCGGACATGCCGCAGATGGGAAACGGCAGCTCGGGCGACTCGAACGGCACGGCAAACACAGCAGCACGCCGGTCCAGCTCGCCTTGGGTATCACCCGGCGCCGCACCGCAAAGCACGGCGGCGCGATGCCCTGTCTCGATCTGCTCGCGCACAAGCGCGGCAAGGTAGGTGCCGCTGCCGGTGCTATCTGGTTTTTGTGCCGTGATATTGAGGATGCGCATGTCGCGGTACACCCCTAGGCCAAAGCGGCGGCGCGGACAGCCGCGCCGATCGCTCCGGCAAAGCGAGCCTGGGGCGAGGTGGTCACCGGCGACCCCAGTAGCTCGCCCAACCGCTCCACCACGAAGGCGTTCTCGCACAGGCCACCGGTCAGGTAGTACGGGGCGCCCGCCGCCTGCCCGGCCATAGTGGCCACGCGCGACACGACGCTCTCGATCACACCGCGGGCGATGTTCTCGCGCGGCTCACCGCGACCGATCAGGCTGATGACCTCGCTTTCGGCAAACACCGTGCACATGCTGCTGATCTTGGTGGGCTCGCCGGAACGCGCCAGGTCGGCCATCTGCTGCTGGGAAATGCCTAGGCGGTCGGCCATGATCTCCAAAAAACGCCCCGTGCCGGCAGCGCACTTGTCGTTCATGGCAAACTTGGCCACGCGGCCACTTTTAAGCTGAATGACCTTGGTGTCCTGACCACCCACGTCAATCACCGTGCCGTGATCGCCAAACAGGCGCACGGCACCGGTGCCGTGGCAGGTAATCTCGGTCACGACCTTGTGCGCATAGGGCACGGCGACACGGCCGTAGCCGGTCGCGATCACGCGAGCATCGTCGGCCGTCACGTCGTAGCCGGCCGCTGCCAGCGCCTCGCGCAGCCGTTCGGAAGCATCGACCGAGGAGAACCCGGTTGGCTGCACGCACGTCCACGCCACCGAACCCTCCCCGTCGACCACAGCGGCCTTAGCCGCCGTAGACCCGATATCGATCCCGATCCCTATCATGGCTCTCTCCCAATCTAAACATCAAAGGTAGCGGCGCGTTCAGGCGCCTTAGCTCTAGGTTTCTCAGGTGCCGGAGATTGCCCCGAAAGAGGAGCGCAGCGTACTTTGGGTACGCAAGCGACGGTTTGAGGAGCAAGATCCGGTGCCTGAGGAAGCTAGAGGGTTTCGATGAAGGCGGCGATGCGGGTCTCGATCTGGCCCATGTCACCGTTGCTGTAGTCGGTCTCGATCTTCATATACGGAATACCCGCACCCTCGACAGCCTCCTGCATGCGCGCGCTCTCAACGTTGAAGGTGTGGCAGGCCTGTAGCACGCTCTCTACCACGCCATCGACATGGTACTTCTCGCACATGGCCAGCGTGTTTTCCATGCGGCCGTCGTTGGGCGTCATGACCGAACAGTTGATATCCAGGTAGCGGTCGGCGATGGCGCGCAGAATGTCGGGCGCGTCCGGGTCGATCATCATAGCCGCCGTGCGCTCGCCCGAGCAGTCGTCCATGCACACGACCACGCCGCCGTTGGACTCGATGGTGCGACCGATCTTGTTGATTACGCCGCCCACCGGGCAGCCGGTGATCAGAATGCGCTTGGCATCCGCCGCGACCGGGCGCTCGCCCGCGTCGTAGGCCTCGCGCAGCTTGGCAACCTTTTGCTCCAGCTGCTGCGTATAGGCCTCGATATCAAAGCTGAACGTACCGGCAAACATGGTACTCATCAGGTCGACGCCGCTCATGGCCGCCGGCTGGTTGGCCTGCAGCGCAAACATCTCGAGCTGGGCCGCACGCAGGCGATTGCGACGGCGCACGGCAGCGCGCAGATCATCGTCGGTAATCGCGATGCCGTAGAAGTTCTCGAGCTCCTCCTTGAGCAGGCGGCACTCCTCGTACCAGCCCTCGCGCTCGTGGGCGCGATCGCGGCTCTGCGGCAGGTGCAGAATGTGCGTGCGCTTGAGCTCGTTGAGCAGCTCGTACATCTTCTTCTTGCCGTCGCAGGTGGTCTCGCCGATGATCATGTCGCTAAAGTACGTAAACGGGCACTTTTGCGAATAGGCAAAACCATACGTAGACTTGATGAGCGGGCACAGGTTTGCCGGCAGCACCTTCTCGGCCTCGGGAATCACCTCGTCGGACGTGCCGCACAGCGCCACGCTCGCAGCCCCCGCGGCATCGATAATCTCGAGCGGCGTGTAGCTGCACAGAAAACCGACCAGGCGATTACCCGCCTGCTTATAATCCTTGACGCGAATAAACGCCGCCTTGCGCTGCTCGTTGAACTCCTCAAACGTGCTGGGCAGCTTGACTTCTTCGATTGCTTCAGCCATAACGGTTCCCCTCTTGAACCAAAAATGAATAGCTACGGTATTGCTGCACGGTGGGTGGCGAAAACCCAGCCGCGCCTAAACCCGGAATTTTAGGGAACCTGCCTTGCGGACGGTTATTTAGTTGTGCGTCGTCTCTCCCGGAGCCGTGAACATACCTGCTCATATGCGGCTCCGAGCCATATATAGGGCACGCGCGGCAACGCGGCGAATGTATGTCGTCTGCGGCATGTGCGCACCCTCCTCTACAAGTTGAGGTCAACTATATCAACGGTCGTCGACCATGCGAACACCGTTGACATTCGTACGACAACCTCGTGTGCCGTCGTTTAATAAATAATTATCTGTGTTGATAAGAGTTTGTCATTCCCCATTCGGCGAGCGGCAAGGCAAAGCCGCCGAGGCTTATATCCCCGACGGCATTACCCGGCGCTATCGACAAACCAAATGGATCCTGCTGGCATCAAAATGCATACGCAGGGTCTCGCCTTCTTGCGGTAACCCATCCGCTGGTACGCTCAATTTGTTGACCTTCCACTGCAGACGCGTTGGCGCATCGGCCCGCGGCGCATCCAACAGCACCAGGCGCTCAAAACGCGAATCGCTCACGCGCGCCACGTGCAGGTCGTAGCTGTTGCGACCCCGCTCGGCACGGTTGTCCACATGGAAGTAGCTCGCGCGAATGCCCAGGTACGCCACATTATCGGGAACCTCGCGACCCACGTTAAAGGTCATGCCCCAATCGAGCGCCTCAACTTCTTCGTCGCCGATCTTGCGCGCCCGGCTTGTGTTCTTGCAGCCCGTCAGGCGCAGTGCCGCCAGCGTCTGCGGACGACGGACCACGTCCTCGACGGAGCCGATCTCCTCCACACGCCCGTCGTGCATCACGCAGATGCGCTGGCACAGGCGGCACGCTTCGTCGATGTCGTGGCTCACGTAGAGCACGGTGCGGTTGCATACATCGAACAGGTCTAGCATGTTCTGTTCGAGGGCGCTCTTAAGATAGGAATCGAGTGCGCTCATGGGCTCGTCGAACATAAAAATGCCCGGATGCGCCGCCACCATACGGGCAAGCGCCACGCGTTGCTGCTGCCCGCCAGAGAGTCGCGCGGGGTAGCGGTCGGCAAAATCGGCTAGACCAAAAATGCTCAGATAGCGCTCGGCGAGCTTTTTGCGCGCGGCGGCGTCGCCCGCATCCTTTACACCGGCGCATACGTTATCGGCCACCGTCATGTTGGGAAACAGCTGATAGTTTTGGAACAGCAGGGCGCATTTGCGCTCCTGGGGCGACAGGTTGATGCCCGCCGCCGAGTCAAAGAAGATCACGCCGTTGACGACGATCTTGCCCTCGTCGGGCGTCTCCACGCCGGCAATGCAGCGCAGCGTGCAGCTCTTGCCGCAACCCGAGGCACCGAGCAGCGCCACACGCTCCTCGCCAGCCTCAAGTTGCATGTCGAGCATAAACCCGGGATAGTGCTTTTTGATATCCAAAACGAGTGACATGGCCTATCGACCTCCCTGCGGCGCCGCATCATCGCGCATGAGCTCAGCCAATGCCTCGCGATCGATACGCAGGGCATCGCCGCCCGCCGGGTCGAGCGAATCGCCCTGACCGGCGAGCTCTTTGGCCTTCTTGCGCTCCGCACGGGAAAGGCCACGCTCGCGGTACTTTTGCGAATGTGCCGTATACATGTTGATGAACAGGATGACCAAAAAGCTAAAGACGATCACGACGGCGACCCAAAAGAGGGCCACCGAGGTGTTGCCGCCCATCCACTCAAAGTAGATGGCGATGGGGATGGTCTGGGTAATGCCGGCGTAGTTGCCCGCAAAGAACAGGGTGCAGCCAAACTCGCCCATCGCGCGGGCAAAGGCGAGCACCGTGCCGGCGGCAATCGAGGGCCAACCAAGCGGCATCATAAGCTTGGTAAAGATGCGACGCTCGGACCATCCCAGGGTTCGCGCGGCGTCGAGCATCTGCGTGTCGAGGCTCTCGAAGGCTCCGAGTGCCGTACGATAGACGAGCGGGAACGACACCACCACGGCAGATATCACCGCTGCGGGCCACGTAAAGACGATGGAGACGCCGTGCGCGATGAGCCACTGGCCCACCCCGGTCGAGCGACCAAACAGCATGAGGAGCAGAAAACCGCAGACCGTGGGCGGCAGCACCATAGGAATCGTAAAGACCGAATCGAGCAGGCCCTTGATGCGACTCGAGGTACCCATAGTCTTCCACGCGGCGAACAGGCCCAACGCAAAGGAGATCAGCAGTGCAAGGCCGCTCGTTTTTATGGACACCCAAAATGGGCGATAGTCGATGTCGCCCAATAAGGAGGCCAGAGAGGTCAAGGGCCCCTGCTCATCCCGCAACACGACAGACGATGCCTCTACCATTTGAGCGCTATCAAGCCAACGCGCGCCGCCCTTGGCATCACCCGAGGCTGATGCAATCACCACATAGCGGTCCCCATCCACACCGCGCTCGTCAAAGCTATAGGTATACCCGCCAGCATCAAACGTTGTTTCCGCCGTAACATACCAAGGAAGATCCACGTCCCCTAGCTGCGCACCTCCCATGCAGTTTGCGCTGTCGAGCTTACAGACGAGGGCCTTGAGACCCGATACGCACTCGTTGTCCTGCGGATCCAGTCCATACTTCTCGACCGCCTTGGGCGATATCCACACCACAACGCGATCGGCAGCAGGCGCCACTACAAGGTCCACGTCCTCGTCAACGGGAAACCGGTAGCCCTCAGGCTGGCCCTCCATGGCACGAGCGGTCCCCTTGGCCAGCCGCTCAAAACCCTCGATCCCGTAGGAAAGCCCATGAGCGGTCGCAGCAACCTGGGCCCCGTCCTCAGCGCCCCCAGCAAACGCAAATCCCGGCACCCAGCAAAGCGCGAAGGTCAAAGCACAGGCGACAAACATGCGGAATCTATTAAGCACGAAAAGCTCCAAGTGAATACAAGGACGGAGTGAAACACAAAACGATGGAATTATCGCGCCAAGCCGCACTACGCGGAAAGCTCAAAGCCGTACTTAGCCCAAATCTTCTGAGCCTTCTTGTTAGACAGGCAGAAGTCGATAAACGCCTTGGCCTCGTCGGCGTGCTCGGAGCCATCGGCAACGGCACCCGGGTACACGATGGGCTTGTGCGAATCCTCGGGGCAAACGAAGGCCTCCTCGATGCCATCGTAGCGGAAGATGTCGGAGCTGTAGACAAAACCGGCCACGCAGTCGCCTGTGGACACATAGGCGGCAGCAGTGCCAACCTTGTCGGCCAGGGCGACCTTGTCGGCGATCTCGGGAGCATACTCGCCGTCGTCGCCCTCGGTGCCGGTATAGAGGCCCACGGAGGCCAGGGCCTGGTTGGCGTACTTGCCGGCGGGGACGGTCTTGGCG
>UQVD01000059.1 GCA_900544385.1 uncultured Collinsella sp. | reverse complement strand
CGTTTGTCTCCACCCGCGTAGCGGGTGGTTTAAAGCTGGCCGCTGCGCGGCCAGCAGACTAAAGTCTTGAATAAGAGTAAGAGCATTCCGTGGGAGCTCGAACTTATCGGTTACGACATGAAAAAGAACGATGCCACGGTTAGCAGCCTCGACTGGATCACGTACAGCAGCTACGTCGATGGGCCATGTTGGATGAAATACGTCGACGACAACAAGTTCCTCGACGAGCTGAGCATCCCGGGTACGCACGATTCGGGCACCTGTAGCGTGGACAACGACACCGAGCCCCAATCCTCGCAAGTAAAATGCCAGCAGGATTACATTCCCACGCAGTTGCTCGAAGGCATTCGCTATTTTGATATCCGGCTCGGAAAGGGCGACAACCCCGGTATCGACCACGGGGATTACTACCTGCTCAAAAAAGACGCGTACTTTATGCATCTTTCCGATGTCATAGGCTACTTCAAAACGTTTTTGAACGAAAACCCGACAGAAGCGCTCATCATGCTTGTATCACGAGGCAACGACGAGGCTACCGACGAAAGTGTTACGACGGCTTTCGCCAAGGTTTTGGACGACAACCCCAAACTGTTCTATACGTCGAGCCGAATCCCCACGCTACACGAGGTGCGCGGAAAGATCGTTCTGCTGCGTCGATTTAGGCTCGCCGGCAACAGTGTAAGCGGCCACACGTGGGGCCTCGACCTTACCGAATGGGATGACAAGATCAAGGCTCACTCCGACAGCGCCACTATGTGTCTCGTCCAAGACGCGCGGGGCTTTGAAGCCGCGGGGGAAACAGGCGACAAAGAGCCCTATTGCACCAAGGTATACGCCCAGGACAAGTACAAACTCACGGGAACCGACAAGCTCAGCTGGGTCGATAATGCGCTGAAGGAAACGTCCGGGCGCACGCGCAACGAGGTAGATGTCGAGGACGATAACGGGGCCAAGGAGAAAGTCCTGGAGCGTTGCTGGTCTATCAACTACACCAGCTGCACGGGCTTGTCGCACGGAGGCAATCCTTTTACCTCGGCACGAGTAGTCAACGAGCATCTGTATAAGAGCCCGTACATCAATCCCAGCGGCATTGAGGATACAAAGTCAGATTACCTCAAGCACATTGGCATCATCGCATCCGACTTTGTTGATGCGGCGCTGGCCCGGAGCATCTATCAGCGCAATTACGATACGGAGCACAAGCAGACGGCTTCGTACTATCTCCCGTACTATCTCCCGACCCGCATGCGCATGACGTACGGCGACTCGCTGAGCGATGCCTCATTCCAGGATGGCAAGACCGTTGGCGAGGGTCATTTCCGCCTCGTCGACAGCAGCAACGTACTCAACGTGGCAGCTTCGGGCCATGCGTTTGCCATCGAATATGTGGATGTCGACGCCTTGGGCAACGAGACCGTTACGGAGCTGCGGGGCTCCGTGCCCATCGATATCGATCCACGCGCGCTGACGCCCCATTTTGAGGGACTCGAAGGCCTTAAGGCCGGCGAAGACGTGCGCGCCAAGATTGCGGCATCACTCGAGGGCAAGCTCGAAACCGATGCCTGCACGGCCCAGCTCGAGTTTGTGCACGACGCGAACGGCGCTCCGGGAACGGCGATGGCCGAGGGCGAGGCATTTACCGCGGGAACGTACTGGGTGCGCGTGAACGGTCTCTTGGGCGACGCGGCGCAGAGCTACACGCTCGCCAGCGATGGAGCCGCAAGCTTTACCGTAGCGGCCTCGGGCAGTGCAGGCGGCACCGGTAGCGGCACGGGTTCCAACGCAGACGGCGCCGACAAGAACGGCGGCGGCAACAAGAGCAAGGGCTCGACCGGAAAACTCGCCGACACGGGCGACGGCTCTGGCGTTGCCGCCGGGCTCGCTGCCGCCGCCGTGGCGACAACGGTCGCCGGCGCGGCGATGCTTGCCAATGACCGCGAAAACGTTGGGGACGACAGCGAATAGGCAAGCCCGCCTTTTAGACACATCGACTCAATTGGGGGGGCGCAGAATACCGTTCTGCGCCCCGATTTTTACCTTAGCCCGAACACCGTTATCGGCTACATCACCATGTTCAGCGCATTCACGAACTCCTGAGCTTGGGAGCGGCTGCTCAGACTAAAGACACAGGCAGTCAACAGCCTGTTACGTAGGAAAACGTCGCGGCCCTTGATCCTGCTGACCCCCGTAATGTCCTCAAGATAAACAATCTCGGTGTGCTTGCCACCAAAAGTGCCCTTCTTGAGCACCTCGATGCGGTTAGGGTAAATCTTGACGTCTTTAAACCTACCCGAACCTTTGTCCTGGAACAGCAGCGTGTTGTTGTCCATACGCGTCACTCCCGCGGGGTTCGCTAAAACTGCCTCTATGGTCACATTTTAACCACCGCAAGGCTCCCATGCGAAGGTGCCAGACAACATAGCAATTCGTGTCCGCGCGAGGCTTTAAACTAAATGCGTTAAAGATGCATTCCACAAGAGGAAAGTGGGGCGACAGTGATGGGTGAACTAGTAAACCGTGGAGAATCGGCAATCGTGCCCGAAGGTTTTTGCAAGCAGGTCTCCTCGATTCTCAACGCCGCTCGCGACAAGGCCTATACCGCCGTTAACTTTGCGATGGTTGAGGCATATTGGGAGATCGGCAAGAGTATTGTTGATGAACAGGGCGGAGAGGAGCGCGCCAAGTATGGCGATGCACTGATCGACGAACTTGCCGTTAGATTGACTAAGGATTTTGGCAGAGGCTTCAACGCCAGAAGCTTAAGATACATGCGTCAGTTTTATCTTGCGTTCCCAATCCGGAACGCGCTGCGTTCCGAATTGAATTGGACACATTACCGCAGGTTATCGCGTATAACCGACCCTGATGCTCGAACATGGTACATGAACGAATGCGCCGATTCTCGTTGGAGCACGCGTCAGCTCGAACGCCAGATCAACACCATGTTCCGCGAGCGCCTACTTGCCAGCAAGGACAAGGAGGCCGTCACCCAGGAAATCCAAAAGAGCGCCCCGGCTCGTCGCCCCGAGGATATCATCCGCGACCCATATGTACTGGAGTTTTTAGGTTTCTCGGACGATACTGCGTTTCGCGAGAGCGATCTAGAGCAGGCGCTCATCACGCATCTTCAGAAGTTCCTGCTGGAGCTTGGCCGTGGTTTCGCTTTCGAGGCGCGCCAAAAGCGCATCACCTTTGATGGGCGCCATTTCTATATTGACCTTGTTTTTTACAACTATCTGATGCGCTGCTTCGTGCTCATCGACCTTAAGACGGACGATCTTACGCATCAGGACCTGGGCCAGATGCAAATGTATGTGAACTACTACACGCGCGAGCTCATGAACGAAGGCGACAATCCGCCCATAGGCATCGTGCTCTGCGCGGACAAAAGCGATTCGATCGTCGAGTACACGCTGCCCGAAGACAACGACCAAGTGTTTGCCGCCAAATACCTGCCGTATCTTCCAAGCAAGGAAGAGCTGGCGCGCGAGCTGAGTGCCGAGTACCGCGCCATCAACGAAGCGACTAATGGCGAAACGCAAGGGTAGCAGCACGTTGCGACCGAAACCATCGCAGCCGTCGCAGGCGCACTCGCGGTTGCGACGGCTGCTACGAAACAATACCGGTCATGGACGCCGGCAACGACATTCTAGCCGTGGCTGGCGAGCGTGACCTGACAGGCAAAGACGCGGCCTTCGTCTGATGTGGGTCCATTGGCTGCCACAGAAAAGGGCCGGTTGCAGCCGGCCCTTTAGACGATAGCGCCTGCGTTGCCCGCGCTTCCAAAGTTGACCGACTGAGGAGCGGGTTCCGCCGCACACCCTGATTTTACCCAGTGAGGCAGCTCTTTTGCAGCCGCTCCACTGTTTATTTACATCTGACACCCTCAAACAATCAGACGGCAGCCCGCACTCCTGAGAGCCGCCCCATACCCCCGGCCATCACGTTACGGTGCCAACCGGCACCGCTCCCCTACTTCCCAAATAGCGCACCCAGCAGGCCGCGACGTTTGGGCTTCTCCTCTCGGTAGGAACCCTCGACGGCGGCTGCAACCTGGCGCGGTTGCTCGCCGCCTCCACGGCGCACGATCTGGTACAGGAACGGCGATTTAACGTATTTGACCTCGACGGGCGTGGCGTGCACGGTGCTCTCACCGGACAGATGCAGACTCGGGCTGAGCGGCGCCACAATATGCGTCTCGCGCTTGTCGCTAAACACCACCGCGGCCGCGCGGCCCGTCTGGCCGTTTACGGCGATGCGCACCTGCTCGCCGTCGCGGCTATCCGTTGCCGGACGGTCGACAAAGTACACCGGCACCATAACTAGGCCGTCCTTGTGCTTGCGGGCCTTGCGCGCCCAGGTGCGGATGCTCTTTTTATTGAGCCCCAGTACAGCCTCGGCGTCGTTGCCCGCAACGTCGAGCGCCAGCTTATCAATGACCACCTGGTCCTTGGTAGACGCATCGACGGAGACGACGCGAAAGTCGCCTTCCTGCATGGCGGGATCGAACGGACCGACCTTGGCAAAGTCCCACGGCTCCAAAATGCCCAGGAGGCGAACGTCCAGGTAGTTTGCCCTGGGATACGCCCAGTCGAGCACCTCGTAGTACACCAGGGTCTCCTTGCTCAGGCCCTTGACCGGGAAGGACGCCATCATGCGCAGGTCCGCCAGCGCCATGGGGAAATAGAAGAGCATCATGTCGTTTTGGATCGCATCTTCCACGTCGTGCCCGGCAAAGGCGTCGGGGTACTGGCGCACCAGCTGCAGTGCGTTGGCACGTGCCTGCTGCGGCGAGATTTCGCAGGGAATGCCCTGCTCCGGCACATACTCTGCACCCACGCCCATGGTCAGACGCTTGCTGAAGGTACCGGGCTTGAGCAGGTCGGCAATGCCGATCTTGTTGCCGCAGGACGGGCACTCAAACACACGCTGCGTTGACTCGCCCTCAAAGGACGCTCCGCAGAAGGGGCAAGGAATGCTCACATGCGTAGCCTCTTGGAACTCTTGCGCC
This sequence comes from uncultured Collinsella sp., assembly GCA_900544385.1. GTDB lineage: Bacteria > Actinomycetota > Coriobacteriia > Coriobacteriales > Coriobacteriaceae > Collinsella. The sequence continues at coordinate 7,036 of UQVD01000059.1, read as the reverse complement.
GTGCCGCGATCCTCCCACAGCAGATGTTCCAGGACCGACTGATTGCGCCAGTGCGAATTGAAGAAATACCAGTCCGGGTCCTCCGGGCGCTCGAGTTGCGACACATGCGTGAGCTTGAGCAGTCCATCCACCACCGTCAACGGCGTATGGCGAATGCCCAAAGCGCTCTTGGGCTCTCCGGCGTCCGCCTGCCACGGAATGACCGCACCGCAATAAGCGCACTCAAAGCTGCGCTTAGCTTGGTGTGTGTACATAGGGCCGCCGCAGTTTTGACATTTAATGGCAAACATCTCGTCCATGGAAACGTCCTCCTTTGCACAGGGGCTGTCGGCATTAAGTATGTCGATCAAACAGGCACATGCCCATACCCATGTGGCCCAAAATGGACCACCCAGGCAGACGAGAAGGCTCGCTCGTTAGCACCGGCAGACTATTGCTGCATTTTCTGAGCATCGGTGCACGGCGCCCCCGCGCGAGCTACACTATCCCCTTAAACATGATTGTGAGGACGACCGCTATGCTATTTGTAAATCGGCTGGTACATACGCTTGTTCCCGGCAGCGAGGACGAGCCGGTCGATGCATCTTGCCGCACCAACGCGGGTTTTACCGCAAGCCTCATCTGCATTGGACTCAACATCACCCTGTGCCTGGCCAAGGGCATCGCGGGCCTGCTCGCCGGCTCCGTCTCCCTCATCGCCGACGCTTTCAACAACCTCTCCGATGCCTCGAGCAACATCGTGAGCCTGCTCGGGTTCCGCCTTGCCAGCCGCCCGGCAGACGAAGGCCACCCCTATGGTCACGGCCGCTATGAGTACCTAGCCGGCCTGTTCGTCGCCGTCCTGGTTTGCGCCGTCGGCATCAACCTGATCCTCGAGTCGGTCACCAAGATCATCAAGCCTTCCCCCACCGCTTACACGTTCATTTCCCTTGCGGCACTGGCTACGTCCATGCTCGTAAAGCTCTGGATGGCCGCGTTCAACCGCACGCTGGGTAACCGCATCGATTCCGAAACGCTCATCGCCACGGCGCAGGACTCCAAAAACGACGTCATCACCTCGGGCTCGGTCTTGGTGGCGGCGCTTATTTCGCAGACGACCGGCTTTGACCTCGATGGCTGGGCAGGCCTGGGTGTGGGCATCTTCATCTGCATCAGCGGCATGGGCCTAGTGCGCGACGCCATCAGCCCATTGCTGGGGCAAGCGCCCGACCCCAAGCTCGTCCAGGCAATCCGCGATAAGATCATGTCCTATCCGCAGGTCTTGGGCACACACGACCTGATGGTGCACGACTACGGCCCCGGTCGTCAGTTTGCCAGCGCCCACGTGGAGATGCCCGGCGAGGGCGACGCATTTGAGCACCACGAGATTTTGGACACCATCGAGCACGACATCAAGCGCCAAATGGGCATCGATATCACGCTGCACTGCGACCCCATCGCCACCACCAGCGACGACCTGCGCAGCTGGGTCAAGCGCGGCGTCATGCAGATCGATCCCGCGCTCTCCATCCACGACCTGCACGAGCACGACGGGTTCGTTTCGTTTGACCTGGTGCGTCCCGACGGCTTTGACATATCCGACGAGGAGCTGCTGGAGCTCGTCACGCGCATCGTGCACGAGCGCCGACCCGATGCCTCATGCGTCGTCACGTTTGATTCGGGCTTTAGCTCGCCCGAGCGTCCGGCCGAGCAGTTGTAGCCTGCTTAACAGCTAGTTTCCCTGCGCGCCCGAGATGCCGTTTTGCAGGGCGTTCCAGGCATCCGTCGCCAAGCCGCCCAAGTTCTGCGCGGTATCGCCCAGGTTTTGTGCCGTGTCGCCCAGCTCTTGCGCCTTGTCTCCCAACTCCTGCGCCTTGTTGCTCAAGTCCTCCAGCGTATTGGAACTCGAGCTGTCCGCGCCGCCCTGGTCGCCGGACGCGTTGCCCGACGAGCCGTCCTTGTGCGTGAGCTGAATTTCGAGGTTGCCGCTGTCGTTATAGTAGGCAGAAGTAACGACCCAGTTGGCATCGACGACGGGCGTTGAGCCATCATCAGTCAGGACCACGGCATTCGAAAGATCGGCGCCGCGCGACTTGAGAAGCTTCTTGGCGTTGGACCAATACTGTCCCGGGATATCGCTCAGATCGACGGTGCTAGACGAGGCGGACTCGGTTTGCTCGGCAGCGGTATCGGCCGTTGAGCTCCCCCGCTTGTTGAGCATGCCCGACACGATGGCAAACACAACCGACAGCGCAAAGAAAATCGCCAGCACGATGAGGATCTTCTTGATCACGCTCGACGAACGCGACGGCCTCTTCTCCTCGTCTTCGCTATATTGCGGAATCGACTTGGGGTACTCGCGATACGGCTCGCGCGACTCGTAGCGAGGCTGCGCCGTGCGAGGCATATACGTCGTCTGCTGAGGCTGCGGAATGGGATTCTGCGGCAGGTTGTCATAGGGATTCGGCGTCGAGGCAGCATAAGAATCCTGCGGCGTGTAATCAAACGGATCCGGAGCTGCGTTGCCATAGGGGCCTTGCGAAGATGCAGCGTAAGAATCCTGCGCCGTGTCGCCATAGCCCATAACCCGGGTGGGCTCGGCAGAAGGCTGCGTCGCGGCGGGGTCGGCATAACCGGGGTTGGGAACAACGCGGGTCGCATCGGCGCTATCGCCAGCCTGCGCGGAACCGTAGCCGCCCATCACGGTTGTCTTGTCCTGATCCATGCAACGATTCCTTTCCGTCGCGCGTGAGCCTCAAGTTATCCATGCATTCTACCCGCGCAAAAGCCTATGATGGGCAGAGTCCGTCGGTATCTACAAGACATGCGCGGGCCTAAGGATCAAAAAGCCCCGCCGGGCCTTGTGGGCACGGCGGGGCGGACAAGCAGCTATGGACAGCAGACTTAGAACAGGCCGGTGATGTTGCCGTCGTTGTCGACGTCGATGTTCTCGGCCGCGGGCACCTTGGGCAGACCCGGCATGGTCAGAACGCTGCCGGTCAGCGCGACCACAAAGTGGGCACCGGCGGAAACCTTGAGCTCACGCACGGTGATGCGGAAGTTCTCGGGAGCGCCCAGGGCCTTGGCGTTGTCGCTAAAGCTGTACTGCGTCTTGGCGACGCACACCGGCAGGTTGCCAAAGCCGTTCTCGCGCAGCTCGGCGAGCTGGCGCTTGGCGGCCGGCGTAAAGTCAACGCCGTCGGCGCGGTAGACCTTGGTGGCAACGGCCTCGAGGGCATCAGCGACATCAGCGCCGTCCTCATAGGCAAACTTGAGCTCGCTCGGCTGCTCAATCAGACGCATGACCTCATCGGCCAGCTCGAGCGCGCCCTCGCCGCCCTTGGCCCAGACCTCGGAAAGCTTAACGTTGACGCCGAGCTTCTGGCACTCGGACTCGATGAGTGCAAGCTCAGCCTCGGTGTCCGTCGGGAAGCGGTTGATGGCGACCACGCAGGGCAGACCATAAACGTTCTGGATGTTGTCGACATGACGCAGCAAGTTGGGCATGCCAGCCTTGAGTGCCTCGAGGTTCTCCTCGTTGAGGTCGGCCTTGGCGACGCCACCGTTGTACTTAAGCGCACGAGCGGTCGCGACGACCACGACGGCGCTGGGGCGAACGCCCGTCATGCGGCACTTGATGTCGAGGAACTTCTCGGCACCCAGATCGGCACCGAAGCCGGCCTCGGTAATGGCAACATCGCCAAAGCGCATCGCCATACGCGTGGCCATAATAGAGTTGCAGCCGTGGGCAATGTTGGCGAAGGGACCGCCGTGGACAAACGCGGGCGTGCCCTCGAGCGTTTGCACCAGGTTGGGCTTAAGCGCGTCCTTAAGCAACGCGGCCATGGCACCCTGGGCCTTGAGGTCGCGGGCACGGACGGGCTCGCCGGCAAAGCTATAGCCGACGACAATCTCACCCAAGCGTTCCTTGAGGTCGTTGATGCTCGTAGACAGGCACAGGATTGCCATGACCTCGGAGGCAACGGTGATGTCGAAGCCGTCCTCGCGCGGCACACCTTGGGCCTTACCGCCAATGCCATCGATAACATGGCGCAGCTGACGGTCGTTCATGTCGACGACGCGCTTCCAGGTGATGCGCTTAACGTCAATACCGAGCTGATTGCCCTGCTGGATGTGGTTATCGAGCATGGCGGCCAGCAGGTTGTTGGCAGCACCGATGGCATGGAAGTCGCCGGTAAAGTGCAGGTTGATGTCCTCCATGGGAATGACCTGGGCCCAACCGCCGCCAGCGGCACCGCCCTTGACGCCAAAGACGGGACCGAGCGAAGGCTCACGCAGGGCCACGGCGCTCTTGATACCGCGACGACGCAGGCCATCGGCCAGACCGATGGTCGTGGTGGTCTTGCCCTCGCCCGCGGGCGTTGGGTTGATAGCGGTCACGAGGACGAGCTTGGCCTGGTGATCAGTCGGCTCGTTGAGCAGTGAATAGTCGACCTTAGCCTTGTCGAAGCCGTACGGAATAAGGTGCTTAACGTCGACGCCGGCGTTCTTGGCCACCTCGGTAATAGGCAGCGGCGTGACAGAACGTGCGATTTCGATGTCAGTAGGCATGGGCGGTCCTTTCGTTACCGAATGAGAAAAAGACCAATTCAGCATAGCACGGGCGCGCAATAGTAAAACGCCCATAACCGATGAACGGCGATATGTTTACCCGATGCCCAGCGATAGTCCAACAGCCCGCCAAAACAAAACGCCCTAAACGGTAGGTTCAATCCCCAGGTGCTCAAAGGTGCGGAGGGTTGCCTGACGGCCCTGCGGCGTACGAATCATCAATCCGCACTGCAGCAAATAGGGCTCATAGACATCCTCGAGCGTGCCCGGGTCCTCGCCCACCGCGCTGGCAAGGGTCGTAAGTCCCACGGCACGACCGGAGAACGTCTTGGCAAGCGTCTCCAAGATACGAATATCCATCCAGTCCAGACCGAGCTCGTCGATCTCGAAGAACTCGAGCGCCTGACGGCAGATATCGAGCTCAATGGGACCGTTGCCGCGCACCTGTGCATAGTCGCGCACGCGCTTGAGCAGGCGGTTGGCAAGACGTGGCGTACCGCGCGAACGCGAGCCGATCTCGAGTGCACTGGGATGATCGATCGTCACGCCCAGGATAGTCGCCGAGCGCGTCACAATCTGCGCGAGCTCCTCGACCGTGTAGTAATCCAGGCGATATGAAATGCCAAAGCGGTCGCGCAACGGGCCGGTCAACATGCCTGAGCGGGTCGTTGCCGCCACCAGCGTAAACTTGGGGATATCCAGGCGAATCGAGCGCGCCGCCGGACCCTTGCCAATCACGATATCGAGGGCAAAGTCCTCCATCGCGGGGTACAGGACCTCCTCGACCGAACGGTTGAGGCGGTGGATCTCGTCGATAAACAGCACATCGCCCGGCTGCAAGTTAGTAAGGATGGCCGCCAGGTCGCCCGTGCGCGCGATGGCAGGGCCACTCGTGGTCTTGATCTGAGCGCCCAGCTCGTTGGCGATAACGGTAGCCAGCGTGGTCTTGCCCAGGCCCGGAGGACCCGAGAAAATCACGTGGTCGAGCGTCTCGCCACGGCTCTGCGCCGCTTCGATCAACACGCGCAGGCTCTGCTTGATGTGCTCCTGGCCGCAGTAATCGTCCAGGCGCTGAGGGCGCAAAGTGCGGTCGACATCGAGATCCTCGGCCGTCAGCTCCGAGCCCACCATGCGCTCGCCGTGCGCCATGGATGCCGCCGGCGAGTTACCGGGCGTCGCCCACAAGTCCTGAGAGTCATCGGCTTCCCACATCACGCATCCATTCCGAGTCGCTTAAGCGCCGCGCCGAGCAGATCCTCGACACGCATATTCTGCCCATCATACCCGCTCAGGGCAACATCGGTCTCCTGCGGGCTAAAGCCCATGGAAAGGAGCGCCGCACGGGCATCATCGATCACCGAGGGAGCGGCAGCGGGCACGGGCATCGCAACCTGTCCGGGAATCACGTCGACCGGCACAAAGCCCTTATCCTTGGCAAAGGTGCTCTTGAGTTCCAGGATCAGGCGCTGAGCTGTCTTTTTGCCCACACCGGGTACCTTGGCCATGCCCTTGTCGTCCTCGGCCATCACCAGCGAATACAGCTGCCCCACGGTATAGGTGGAAAGCACGGCAAGCGCCAGGCGCGGGCCAACGCCCGAAACGGACACGAGCCGGTCGAACATCATGCGCTCATCCTTTGAGGAAAAACCGAAAAGTGTCATGGCGTCCTCGCGCACCTGCATACGGGTATAGAGGCGAACCTCGCCGCCGGGTGTAGGCAGCGTGGCGGCAGTGCTGCCCGAGATGCCGAGCTCAAAGCCCACGCCCGATACATCGACGACGGCCGAGCTCATCGTGGCCTCGACAAGCGTTCCATGGAGCTGGGAGATCATCAGTATCCGGTTCCTCTCTGTTGATAGAACTCGCCGCCGGTAAGCGCCCGGGTGCGGCTGAGGTTAACGTGGCAGATGGCGCAGGCCAGGGCATCGGCGGCATGGTCTGGGTGCGGGTCGTGATCGAGCTGTGTGAGCGTGCGCACCATGTAGGCAACCTGCCGTTTATCTGCGGCACCGGTGCCCACCACGGCCTGCTTGATCTGCATGGGCGTGTATTCGCCAATCTCGAGCGCGCACTCCGAAAGCGCCACGAGCGCGGCACCGCGGGCATGCGCCGTGGGGATGGCCGAGCGGACGTTAGCGCCAAAGTAGATGCTCTCGATAGCCGCGGTATCGGGACGGTAGCGTTCGACGACGCCCTTGAGGTCGCGGGCGATATGCGACAGGCGCACCGCGAGCGGGCTGCCCGCGCTGGTCTCGATACAACCGTAGGCACGGCATCGAACCTCTCCGCGCCGTTCCTCGATAATCCCCCAACCCGTATGGGCCAAACCGGGGTCGATGCCCAAAATGACCAAGCCAACCTCCCCTCGCCTTTTTTCCAAGCGCAAGGCAAGGCCCCGCGCATCATTCACGAACGTCTGTTCTAGAATAACACAACCTCTGTCTCTTATACACATCTCCGAGCCCACGAGACCGATCAGTATCTC
>UQVD01000058.1 GCA_900544385.1 uncultured Collinsella sp. | reverse complement strand
CGTCCAAATGGAGATACGACTCGACCTCGCCGAGTCGGTCCGCAAACGCGTCCAACTCGGCGGGAGTTACCTCTAGAGTCTCGGCCATTAACGATTCCTGCCGTGGCAGTACTTAAACTTCTTACCGCTACCGCAAGGGCAAAGGTCGTTGCGGCCCACGTTGACATAGGGGTCATCGCTCTCGGACTTGCGGTAGGTCGTCACCTTGCCACCGTTGTTAACGGCAGCCGGACCACCCTGGACGGCGGTGCGGGCCTGCACCTGAGCCTGCTTGCGCAGTACCGAATCGCTGTTGTCGCCATCGACCTCGGCGGGACCAGAGAAGCGCGCACCCTTAAGGGCGGGGTCCTCCTTGTGCTCCACAGCCTGCGGGGCAGCTTTGAGCTCAATGCGCAGAACAGTGCGCAGGTAATCCTCGTACATGGTATCGACGAGTATCTGGAACGCAGCGTAGGCCTCGGTCTTGTACTCAACCAGCGGGTCGCGCTGGCCAAAGCCGCGCAGGCCGATACCGGTCTTGAGGTAGTCCATTTCCTGCAGGTAGTTCATCCAACGCGTATCGATGACGCGCAGCATGACCTGGGTATTGAGCTCGCGCATCAGGTCCTCGCCCAGACGCTCGGCCTTCATGTTGTAGCACTTCTCAACATAGGCCAAGACATCGGCGGCCAGGGCCTCAAAGTCCTCGTCGGGGAACTGAGGGGTATCGATATGACCGGTCAGCTCGACGACCCATTTGCGCAGACCCTCAAGATCGCGCTCGCCCTCGTGGCTGTCCTTGGTGCAGAACTCCTGCACGCAGCGGTACACGGTATCGTGCATGACCTCGGTGATGTGGTCGGTCAGGTCCTTGCCGTCCAGAATCTTGTTGCGCTCGGCGTAGATGACCTGGCGCTGCTTGTTCATGACGTCGTCGTACTCAAGAACGCTCTTACGCATGGAGAAGTTGATGCTCTCGACCTTGTGCTGGGCATTCTCGACGGCCTTGGAAATGATCTTGTGCTGGATGGGCATGTCGTCGCCCATGTCGGCCGTGACCATCATCTTGGAGACGCGGTCCATCCTGTCGCCGCCGAACAGGCGCATGAGGTCATCCTCGAGTGACAGGTAGAACTGGGTCTCGCCCGGATCGCCCTGACGACCGGAACGGCCACGCAGCTGGTTGTCGATACGGCGGGACTCATGGCGCTCGGTGCCGATAACGGTCAGGCCGCCGGCGGCAAGCACGCGCTCGCGCTCGGCCTTGCAGGTCTCCTTGGCCTCGGCGTTAAACTGCTCGAGCTGCTCGGGCGTCACGTCCTCCATGGTCAGGCCCTCGTACTCCAGGCGCTCGCGCACCAGCTCGTCGGGGTTGCCGCCCAGCAGGATGTCGGTACCACGGCCGGCCATGTTGGTAGCGATGGTCACGGCGCCATAGCGACCAGCCTGGGCCACGATATGGGCCTCGCGCTCGTGGTGCTTGGCGTTGAGGACCTCGTGCGCGATACCGCGCTTAGTGAGGGCGGCGGACAGTTTCTCGGAGCTCTCGATGGAGACGGTGCCCACCAGGACCGGCTGGCCCTTGGCGTGACGACGCTCAACGTCGTCGGCAACGGCGTTGTACTTGGCCTGGATGGTGCGGTAGACCAGGTCCTCGTGGTCAACACGCTGCACGGGCTTGTTGGGGGGAATGACCTCGACGGGCAGCTTGTAGATCTCGCGGAACTCGGCGTCCTCGGTGAGCGCCGTACCGGTCATGCCGGAGAGCTTGTCATACAGGCGGAAGTAGTTCTGCAGGGTGATGGTGGCAAGGGTCTGGTTCTCCTCGCGCACGAGCACGCCCTCTTTGGCCTCGATGGCCTGGTGCAGGCCCTCGGAATAGCGGCGGCCTTCCATGATACGACCGGTGAACTCGTCGACGATCTTGACCTCGCCGTTGGTAACCACGTACTGCTTGTCTCGGTGGAACATGTACTGGGCCTTCAGCGCCTGCTGCAGGTGGTTGACCAGCTGGCCGGAGAGATCGGCATAGATGTCATCGATACCCAGGCGGCGCTCAATCTTCTTAAGGCCGCGCTCGGTGGCGGCGATGGTGTGCTTGGCCTCGTCCATGACGAAGTCGCCCGTGGGCTCCACGTCCTCGGTGGCGGTGAGCATGTCGTGCGAGACGTCCTCACCGCGCTCAAGGCCGCGCACGGCGCGCGCGAAGTCCTTGTAAGTGCTGGCGGACTTGGTGCCGGCGCCCGAGATGATGAGCGGCGTTCTGGCCTCGTCGATCAGGATGGAGTCGACCTCGTCGACGATGGCGTAGTTGTGGCCGCGCTGAACACGCTGCTCGGGGCGGGTAACCATGTTGTCGCGCAGATAATCGAAACCGAACTCGGAGTTGGTGCCGTACGTGACGTCGGCCTGGTAGGCCGGGCGCTTAAGCTCGAGCGGCATGTTGTTCTGCAGCAGGCCGACGGTCATGCCCAGGTACTTGTAGATACGGCCCATCCACTCGGAGTCGCGCTTGGCCAAGTAGTCGTTGACGGTGACGACGTGCACGCCCTTACCGGCGATAGCGTTGAGATAGCCGGCCAGCGTGGAGACGAGGGTCTTGCCTTCGCCGGTCTTCATCTCGGCGATGTGGCCCTCGTGCAGCGCCATGGCGCCGATGAGCTGTACATCAAAGTGACGCATGCCCATGGTGCGCTTGGAAGCTTCGCGCACGGTGGCAAAGGCCTCGGGGAGCATGTCGTCGAGCGACTCGCCGTTGGCGTAGCGCTCACGGAACTTATCGGTCTGGGCGCGGAGCTCCTCCTCGGTCATCTTCTCAAACTGGGGCTCAAGACCGTTGATCTTGTCGACGATCTTGTAGTAGCGCTTCAGGTCCTTATCAGATCCAAAGGACAGCAACTTTGACATGAATCCCATGTGGTTTTCCTTTTTGGCCATCGCCCGCGGCATGAAACCTTGGACGAGTTAAACACAGATATTTGTACTTTAGCCAAACAAGGCGTCGCCTATGCGGTCGACACGCTCGACCACGTAATAACTACGACCAACCTGCTAAAAAGAGACTGGTTTATTTTGGCAGCTTTTATCTTGGAAAACGCCGTCTCTCTGCCATTTGGTGCAAACCAACCTGTTCCCTTCGCACCAACCTGGTGCAATGGGGACAGGTTGGTTTGCACCAATAAAAAGATAAGGGCCGCGCACCCAAATGGATGCGCGGCCCTTTTGCCATGAATGCGAGTGTTTCCGCGGCGAGCTATTTACTCAGCAGCCTCGGTGGTCTCGGCCTCGGCAGCGGCCTCCTCGACGGGAGCCTCTGCGGGAGCCTCGGCGGCCTGCTTGGCAGCCTCCTCGGCAAACTTAGCGGCACGCTTAGCCTTCTCGGCAGCCTTAGCCTCAGCGGCGGCCTTGCGAGCAGCCTCGGCCTCAGCAGCCTTGGCGGCCTTAGCAGCCTTGGCCTCCTCGGCCTTCTTGAGCTGAGCGGCAGCGGCGCCACCGAACTTGTCGGCGAAGCGCTGGACGCGTCCACCGGTGTCGACGAACTTCTGCTGGCCGGTGTAGAACGGGTGGCACTCGTTGCAAAGCTCGACCTTCATCTCGGACACGGTAGCGTGCGTCTTGAAGGTGTTGCCGCAGGAGCACGTCACCGTGCACTCGACATACTGGGGATGGATACCCTGCTTCATGGTAGGACTCCTTATTGGTCAGGCGCTGGTTACCGATCAGCGCATAAGGCGTCTTGGTTTCCGACCAAGACAACAAACTCGGCTATGGTACCACGGCGTCGAGCGTCCCACAAAAGGTTCACGGTCTTTGCGTTGTGCATCGCGCCCAAGGCACGGCAGACGACACGACGAATCGCGGCAAACGGGCGCCTTTGCCCCTTCTCCCATGTTGCAGACGTGTAACGCCGCAGCAAAGGTGCCCTTTTTTGCGCCAGACAGGTACAATGATGAACACTGTACCGTAGCGGAGCGCCCCCGCGCGCCGCCAACACGCGAAAGGGTTTCCCATGGCCGAGATCTCGTCCTCCCGCATCGTCATCACCGTCCTTGGCAAGAACCGCCCCGGTATCGTCGCCGGCGTCACCCGTGTTCTGGGCGAGGCCAACGTCGACATCCGCGACATCACGCAGTCCATTATCGAGGACATCTTCACCATGACCATGCTGGCCGACACCGCCGAGTCCAAGCTCGACTTCGCCGAGCTGCAGAAGGCCCTGGCCGAGGCCGGCGAGCTTTCGGGCGTCAACGTGTCCATTCAGCGCGAGGACGTCTTTAACTTTATGTACCGCCTGTAGCGAACAAGCCGCTCGGGGCAGCTTGACGTCATATCGTCCAAGCGCGCGGCCCCAAAGCGGACCGGAGAGGAGCGCGCATGGCCTACGACGCCAAGAAAATCTACTACCGCTTCGACGATCACCTGAGCCGCCTGGTTCTGGATTACGAGGCGAGCCGTCAGATTTCGCCCGAAAGCGAAAACCTCTACCACGGCCTGCCGACCGCCCCGTACGACGAGGACCTGTTCGTAGAGCACAACGTCAAGCGCGGCCTGCGCAATGCCGACGGCTCGGGCGTGGTCGCGGGTCTCACCCGTATCTCGGATGTGCATGGCTACAACAAGGTCGACGGAAAGGTCGTGCCCGATCAGGGCAAACTCACGCTTCGTGGCTACAGCATCGAGGACCTGGTCAACAACGCCCAGGCCGAGGATCGCTATGGCTACGAAGAGGTCGCCTACCTGCTCATCACGGGCTCACTGCCCACCAAAGAGGAGCTCGACGGTTTTTGCGGACGCCTGGATGCTTTTAGGCATCTGAGCGACGAATACGTCCGCGAGTTCCCCATGACCACGGTGTCGTCGAGCATCATGAATGTGCTTCAGCGCGCCGTGCTGCTGCTCTACGCCTTCGACGCCGAGCCCGACGCCATTACACCCGAGCACGAAATCGACGTCGCCATCTCCATGCTCGCCCGTCTCCCCCGCATCGCCGCCTTCGCGCATATGGCCTCGGTCGCCAAGCGCCGCGGCTCCGAGGTTCATGTCCCGCACCCCACACCCGGCCTCTCCACCGCCGAGACCATCCTGCAGGTGTTGCGCGGCGGCATGGCATTCACCCGCGACGAAGCCATGCTGCTCGACGTGATGCTCATGCTGCATGCCGAGCACGGCGGCGGCAACAACTCCACGTTTGCCTGCCGCGTACTATCCTCCTCGGCCACCGATCCGTATTCCGCCTACGCCGCGGCTATCGGCTCGCTCAAGGGCCCGCGCCACGGCGGCGCCAACGCCAAGGTCGTGTCCATGCACGAGGACATCCGTGCGCATGTCTCCAATTGGGAGGACGAGGACGAGGTCGCAGCCTACCTGGGCAAGATTCTCGACAAACAGGCCTTCGACGGCACGGGTCTCATCTACGGCATGGGCCACGCCGTCTACACGCTCAGCGACCCGCGAGCCGAGGTCTGCCGCCACTACGCACGCACACTTGCCGCCAAGAAGGACCTGGGCGATGAGTTCGCGCTCATCGAGCGCATCGAGCGCCTGGCACCGCAGGTGATGCGCGACCACGGCATGACCAAGCCTATCTGCGCCAACATCGACCTGTACACAGGCTTTATCTACAAGATGCTCGGCGTGCCCGAGACACTTTTTACGCCGCTGTTCGCCGTCGCCCGCATGGCCGGCTGGTCGGCGCACCGCATGGAAGAGCTCTTCTGCGCGCACCGCATCATCCGTCCCGCGTATCGCCCGGTTATCGAGCCGCTGGAGTACAAGCCGCTCGCCGACCGCTAGGACGCGGACCGTTATAGAACTCGAGCGTGGCCAGGGCATCACCGCCCTCGGCCACGCTTTTTATACCAGCAGAAAGGGCTGCATCAAATGATTGTGTTTTCCGATATGGATGGAACGCTGTTGACGAGTGATAAGCAGATGAGCGACGCCACCTGGGCGATGCTCGACGAGCTTGCGCGCCGCGGTATTGAATTTGTGCCCTGCACGGGGCGCCCGCTGTCGGGCATCTTTGAGCCCGTCCTCGCCCACCCCGCCGTACACTACGCGGTCTGCGCCAACGGTGCCAGCGTCTGGCAGCTCGACGATGGTACGCCCACCGATACTTCACGTGCTACGCGCATTTTGAGCCGACCGCTCGACCGCGCCATCGCCCACCGCGTCCATAGCATTGCCGCCGGCCATGACGTGACCTTCGATATCTTCGCGGATGGGCAGTGCTTCCTCCCCCGCTCGCTCTACACGCGCCTAGACGAATTCTGCGGCGGCGACCCCCACATCGCGGCTTCGCTCAAGCGCACACGGACACCGATCGACATGGATATCGACAGCAAGATCGACGAGGTCGAGACGCTCGAACGCATCGCCATGTACTGGCACGACCCGGCCGATCGCGATGCCATCGCGGCGGAGCTCGACACGCTCGAAGGCATTGAGGTCACGCGTTCATACGCCATGAATATCGAGGTCATGGGCGAGGGCGCCACCAAGGGAACGGCCCTCACGTGGCTATGCGAGCACCTGGGCGAGCGCCTCGCCGACGCTTGGGCGTTCGGCGACAACATCAACGACATCCCCATGCTGCAGGCAGCGGGCCACGGCATGGCCATGATCAACGGCGAGCTCGAGGACCGCGAGGCCGCCGACGCCATCACCGAATACGACAACGACCACGACGGCGTCGCCCGCACCATCATGGCCGCCCTCGCCTAGCAGTAGCAACCCGGCAGGGTAGCTAATTTGGGGACAGTCTTCACGGAGCGTCGCAAGGACCGTCCCCAAGTGCCGGGCAAAAAAGGAACGCCTAATGACTAGTCGGCGTAGGTGAAGGTTGTGACGTCGAACATGCCCTCGGGGCGAATGCGGAGCGTCGGGATGACCGGCAGGGGCAGGAAGATGATGCCCATGATGGGGTCGAGCGGCGGCTCAATACCCATGGCGCGCGCCTTGACCATAAAGTCGTCGTGCTGCGCGGCAACGTCCTCGGCCGTGCCTTCGCTCATCAGACCGCCGAGCGCCAGCGGAATGCGCGCCACGACCTCGCCGTTGCGCACCAGCACGTGACCACCCTGGCCCACAGCCTCAACAGCCGCCATCATATCGGCAGCGTTATCACCCACGACGCACACGTTGTGCGAGTCGTGGCCGATCGTGGAGGCAATGGCGCCACCGGTGATGGTGAAGCCACGCACCCAGCCGCGACCGATATGCTTGCCGACAAGGCCCAGGCCCGCAGGACCATCACCGTCGGCGCCCTCGGCCTGCAGCGACACACCGCGGCCGTGGCGCTCGATCAGCATAATGCGACGCAGGCCCTCGGCGCTCTCGGGGCGAGCCATACCCGTGATGGCCTTACCCGGCACCACGTCAATCACGGCCTCGCCCGGCTTAAAGGCATAGTCGAATACGTCGAGCGAAAGCTTCGGCAGCTTAACGGACGCGCGCAGCTCGTCGGCAAGGGCTGCGACCTCGGCCATCTCGGGTGCGATCTCGCCCACAAAGGTGCCGTCCTGCGCCACCAGAGCACCGGCGGCATATACGCGATGCGGAGCCGTGGCAAACGTCAGGTCATTGAGCACCAGCAGGTCGGCACGCTTGCCCGGGGCGATGGCGCCACGCAGTTCGTGCGGGTCGCGGCAGCCGTGATCCAGGCCAAACGCCTCAGCCGTGGAAAGGGACGCCATGGAGATAGCGACCACCGGGTCGATACCGGCCTCAATCGCCACGCGGCAGGCGTTGTCGATCATGCCGGACGCAAGCGCATCGGAAGGAGCGCGGTCGTCGGTCGCAAAGCAGCAACGGCGGGCACGGGCAGGATTCTCCAGCAGCATCGGCGACAGGTTGGCCAGGTCATGGCTGCACGTACCCTCGCGCAGCATCACATACATGCCGCGAGACAGCTTGTCGAGTGCCTCCTCGGGAATCGTCGACTCATGGTCAGCGATAATACCTGCTGCGGCATAGGCGTTGAGGTCCTTGCCGGCAACGAGCGGCGCGTGACCGTCAACCTGCTTGGACGGCGTCTGGTTGGCAGCGTCGATTCGAGCGCAGGTCTCGGGATCGGCCATAAAGACGCCCGGCAGGTTCATCATCTCGCCCAGGCCAAAGACATCGCCCGGATGCTCGGCAAAAAACGCCTGCATGTCAGCGGCGGTAATCACAGCGCCTGCTTGCTCATCGGGCAGCGCGGGCACGCACGAGGGCATCATGTACTTGATGGAAATGGGCGCGCGACGGCCGTCCTCGATCATAAAGCGCAGGCCGTCCAGGCCGGAAACGTTGGCGATCTCGTGGCTGTCGGCAATGGCAGTGGTGGTACCGCGCGTCGCCGCCATGCGCGCATACTCGGCAGGGCGGATGTTCGAAGACTCGATATGCAAGTGTCCGTCAATAAAACCGGGGGCAAGATAGCGACCCTGGCAATCGATGACCTCGGCAGCCTCATACGTACCGGCGGCATCGTCGCGACCATCGTAGAGCACACCGACGATCACGCCATCCTTGACGGCAACGCTACCGGGCGCCACGCGCTGGCCGTACACATCGACAATCTGTGCGTTGGCAAACAGCGTGTCAACGGGCACACGACCCTCGGCGGCCTCGATCACAGATCTCATGACCTCAACGGACATACATACTCCTTTAACCGTAGAAAAAAGCTGCGGAGCGGACAGGCCTTCACCGCAGCAAACCAATAGCCATTGTATGCCCAAAAGGAGGCCGCCGATAACACCCCTTCCGCTTAACGGCACTGCCAAATGATCCCTTGGGGACGGAGGAAAACGGATCACCGGGCCAAACCGACCCCCTCGGTGATCCGTTTTCCTCCGTCCCCAAGGGATCATCTAAAAAGGCCGCAGTCGGGAATCCCGGCTGCGGCCTTGTTGCACTTGTGAGGTCAACTTGCCCGTTAGATCAACTTAAAGCCCTTGCGCTTGCCCACGGAGAGGGTGTCGCCCAGCTTGAGGGCGCTGGGGTCGATGTTGTAGCTCTTGGGAGCCACGGCCTTGCCGTTGATCTTGACGCCGCCGCCGTCGATGTCGCGACGGGCCTGGCCGGCGCTGGCCGAAAGGCCCAGGTCCTTAAGCAGACCGGCGAGGTAGATTTGGCCCTCGTCGTTAACAGTCAGCTCAACATGCTTCTCGGGGAAGTCGGCGAGCTGGCCCTCCTTGAACACGCGGTCGAACTCGGCCTGAGCCTCGTCGCCGGCACCGGCGCCGTGGTAGGTGTCGCACAGGTCGCGGCCCAGAGCGCGCTTAAGCTCATAGGGATCGGCAGAGCCGTCGGCCAGAGCAGCATCGATCTTGTCGACCTCGGCCGGGGTGAGCGAGCTCGCAAGGCGGTAGTACTTGCCGATCATCTCGTCGGGGATGGACATGGTCTTGCCGAACATATCCTTGGGCGCGTCGGTCAGGCCGATGTAGTTACCGTAGGACTTGGACATCTTACGGACGCCATCGGTACCCTCGAGCAGCGGCATGGTGAGCGCAATCTGGGGCTCCATGCCCATCTTCTCCATGAGCTCACGGCCGGCGAGCAGGTTGAAGAGCTGGTCGGTGCCGCCCATCTCCACGTCGGCCTTGATCTGCACGGAGTCGAAAGCCTGCATCACGGGATACAGGAACTCATGCAGGGCGATCGGCGTCTGAGACTGGTAGCGCTTGGTAAAGTCGTCGCGCTCAAGAATACGGGCGACGGTGAACTTGGAGCACACCTGCAGCAGACCAGCCAGATCCATCGACAAGATCCAGTCACCGTTGTGCACGATGGTGGTCTTCTCGGGATCCAGGATCTTCATGGCCTGGCTCACGTAGGTCTCGGCATTGGCCTCGATCTGCTCCTGCGAAAGCTGCGGACGGGTGGAATTCTTGCCCGAAGGGTCGCCAATCAACGCGGTACCGTTGCCGATGATGAGGGTGACGTTGTGGCCCAGGTCCTGGAACTGACGCATCTTGCGCAGCGGCACGGCGTGGCCCAGGTGCAGGTCGGGGCTGGTGGGATCGACGCCGAGCTTGATGTTGAGGGGCTCGCCCTTCTCAAGCTTCTTGCGAAGGTCGGCCTCGGGAACGATCTGCGCGGCGCCCGAGGTGATGATACGCATTTGCTCGTCAACAGACAGCATTGGGTATCCTCCTTTTGCTATAGCACCCTCGCCGAAAACGGCGGTGCTGGAAGTCCATAAACTCTCTTATGATAACAAACTGACGCGACGCAGCATCTACGACAGGAAAATCCTCGTCCTGCCGCATGCGTCGATGGCAACTGGCAGACGCGTACCGTCACGCTCGACCAGATAGCGTATCTGCCGACGACGCAAGCAGTCGCGGCAACGGACCCGCCCCGTCGCATCGGTGGCGCAAACGCCCTCGGCGGTCAGCAGGCAGTGCTCGCACACCATGAGCTCGGGACGGTCGGCGTCGACCGGACCCAAGACGCCGGGTTCAGCAGCCAGCTCGGCGATACGCTCCCTGTCATTGCTGAGCAACTCGGCAGGCAAGTATACCCACCTCGCGCCAAGCCCGCGCAGCCAGGCAAGCGTGGCCCGATTGGCGCAGAACACCGGCGCCGCCACGTCAAACGTCGTGCCCAGCTCGCGGGCCATCGCCACCTGTCCCAGATTGCGGCAGACGACGCGCCCGGCACGTTGCATAAGCGCTCGAGTCCGCTCGGCGTCGCCTGCACGGCACACTTCGTCGAGCACCACCGTCGCATCGGACAGATCCCACTCATCGCGCGGATCCAAATCCATCAGCTCCCAGGCAAAGACCATACGAGCAAAAGCCTCATGCTTTGCCGGCTCCGCCGGTCCCGCCAACTCCGTCGGTACATCGCCATCTGCCAGAACGCCCTCAAACGGCAGCACCTCAACGGACTGCTCAGCAGGCGCGACTGCATCTGCCTCGACCCGCATGCGCTCCAACACCGTTGCCGTCTGCCCCAGCACGCCGGCACTGCGAATCAGATAGACCTCGCAGCCCGCGTCCACCTTGCGTTTGCAATGCACGACGATGCGCTCTCCCGCAGCGGCATCCACGGGGCAAGGCACCTGTGGCCAGCGCTTGGGCACATCGGGACGCGCGTCGGCACCCGGGTAAAATCGGATCTCGAGCGTATCGCCCGCCGCCACGGCGGCATCAAGCTCAACCGTCACCTCTTCGTGACCCACCGCCTCCAAGTGGCCCACGCGCACACCCTGGTTGATCGCGCGCTCAAAGCTCATGAGCTCGGCGCCCGAACGACCCCGCAGATACGCATCGGTAAAGCCGCGGTTGAACGACCTTCCCAGCTCGCGCTCAAGCGCCGGCACCGCATCGGCATCCCATGTGCCGTCGCGCAGCATATCGAGCGCCCGACGCCACACCCTCACCACGTTAAAGACGTAGTCGGGATTCTTCATGCGGCCCTCGATCTTGAGCGATGCCACGCCGGCGGCAACAAGCTCGGGCAGATGCGCGATGCCCAGATAGTCACGCGGACAAAGCAGGCGATCCCCTTCGACAGCGACAACACTCTGCCCCGCCTCGTCCACCAAGTCATAGGATAGACGGCACGGTTGCGTGCAGTCGCCGCGCATCGCAGAGCGGCCACGTCGAAGGGCAGAGAACCCGCACGCACCCGAGTATCCAATGCAAATAGCGCCGTGACAGAACACCTCGATGGGCACGCCAGTAGCGCAAAGCGTCTCAATCTCTGCAACGCTCAGCTCGCGCGCAGTCGTCACGCGCTCAACGCCCAACTCCTTGGCAGCCAACTGCACGGCACCCTCGCTATGAGCGCCCGCCTGAGTGGACAGGTGAATCTGGACCCCCGAAATCGCCGCACGTAGCGCGCAAGCCAGCCCGGCATCGGCCACAATCAACGCATCGGCACCCAACGCGTGCGCATGCGCCCCCAACGCCACGGCGTCGGCAAGCTCATCATCGAACACGAATACGTTGAGCGTCACGTACACACGCACGCCATGGGCATGGGCCACGGCACAACCGCGCGCGAACTCATCATCGTTAAAGCCATGCGCGCTCACTCGAGCGTTGAATCCGTCCCTGTCTCTTATACACATCTCCGAGCCCAC
>UQVD01000057.1 GCA_900544385.1 uncultured Collinsella sp. | reverse complement strand
CGGCAGCGTCAGATGTGTATAAGAGACAGGTGTCCGAGATGATCGACGTGGTGCGCCTGGGGCTTTCTGCCGGCCTTTCGTTTGACGCGGCGCTCGAGATTTTCTGTGCCAACCGTCGGTCGGTGCTGGCTGTCCGTCTTGAACGAGCTTGCATGGCGTGGCAGGTGGGCGTGGGGGCGCGCGAGGCCGAGCTGTTGGCCGCCGCGCGTGATTTGGACGTGAGGGCGCTCGAGACCTTTGCCATCACGGTGGGGCAGGCGCTTGCCCTGGGCGCTCCGCTGGCCGAGACGTTGGCTGCTCAAAGTCGCGAGATCCGTGCGGCCCATCGCGCCGCAGTCGAGCGCGAGATCGAGCGCGCACCGGTCAAGTTGCTGATTCCCACCGGCACGCTTATCTTGCCGGCGTTGCTTCTGTCCATATTGGGCCCGCTGCTGGGAGCAGGCGGGATGATGTAGGGAGGAATACATGAACACGATGACCGACATTGCGGGCAAGGCTTGGAGCTGGGCTTTTTGCCGGACAATCCGCGCTCGCCAGCGTGCCAAGGCGCTGTTGCGGGAGGAGAGCGCACAGGGCACTACCGAATACGCCATCTTGGTCGGCGTGCTCGTAGTGATCGCGATTATCGCCATCGTCGCGTTTAAGAGCAAAGTCGAAGAACTATGGAACGCGATCAAAGACGGCATCAACAGCCTGTAGGAGGCAGGCGTCCTGTTGGTTCGCCGCTGGTGCTCGCCTGTTTGCTCGTGGCAATAGCGGTGACGCTTTGGGGACTGGGCGTTGCGCGACAGCAGCGTCCGGGCGCTACTGCCGATTTGGGATCGGGCTCGGCGGCGGTGTCACAAGCGGAAGGCGCGGGAGATATGGGCGGTCAGAATGCCGCCGTCACGGCTCGGACCTTTTTGCAGGCACTCGACAAGCGGGCCGCCAGCGTGACGGAGCCGTCTGCAGACAACGCGATCGCGGTTCGACTCGCATGGTCCGAGGACCGACCGATGACCGAGGCGGCGGCAGACCTGTTGCGCGCCTACCGCGAGGTGCCCACGGCTCAGCTCGCCCTGAGCGGCTATCTCGATATTAAGGGCAACGTATGGGGCGCCATCGTGCGCGATGGGCGAGGCTGGGTCGACATGGTGACGGTTGCTGCGGATGCCGGCGATGCCTCGTGCCGCCTGCGTGCCGTGCGTCTGGTTCCGCAAACGACGGAGTCAAAGGAGGGGTCGTGAAATGCATAATGTCCTGCGTGAGGAATCTGCTCAGTCGACCGTCGAATACGCCATCGTCACCGTGGCGCTGTTATCGATTGTGCTGGCGATTGCGGGGCTTTGGCGCGCTGGCACCGATGGGCGCTTGGCGGCACTGGTCGAGCGGGCAGCGTCTCATGGCGTCGCCCCATCGTCGGTTATCGATGCCGCGACGGGTGCCAAGGACATCGCTCTGTATTGATATCGCGTGCGAGGATCGGGCGCAGTCTACGGTCGAGGCCGCCTTTTTGCTGCCGACGTTTTTGACGCTTATCTTGCTCGCGTTGCAGCCGGTGTGCCTGCTCTATACGCGTGCGGTCATGGAGTCCGCTGCCGCCGAGACCGCGCGGCTCATGACCACGACGACGGTGGAGGACGACGATGACCTTAAGGAGTTCACTCGCCGCAGACTTGCCGCGGTGCCCAACGTCTCGATTTTTCATGCCGGCGGACCGCTGTCGTGGGATATCGAGTTGGGGCGGGCCGGTGCCGGCGGCGTTTCGTCCGTGTCTGTTGCCGGCGAGGTTAAGCCGCTGCCCGTGATCGGTGCATTTGTGCAGGCCATGGGCAGTGCGGGTGAGGGCGGCTATGTCGAGCTCAAGGTCGACGTCTCGTATCGATCGCGTCCCGAATGGCTGGAGGGAGATTATGATTCATGGATTGCTGCATGGGATTAGGCGCTGCCTGCTGCGGGTGACGCAAGGGTTTGCGGCCCGCCGTCGACCAGGCGCTCGCCGCAAGCGGGGCGGCTTTATGGGCCGTGCCGGTATCGACTTGTTTATCGAAGACGGTGCCTATACCACGCTCTCCTCTGCGGTTGTCATTCTGGTGGTGCTTACGCTGCTGTTTTCGTCGACCGCGGCGATATGGAGCATGTCACGCGCCGGAGACACCCAGGTGGCGGCCGATAGCGGTGCGCTGGCGGGCGCCAACGTGGTGTCGTCCTATCACACAGCCGCCACGGTGGTGGATGCGAGCATTTTGAGTTTGGGCCTGGCGGGGTTTGCCACGATCGGCACCGGCTTGGTTGCCATTCTCATTCCAGGCGCCGAGGTTGTCGGTAGCGATATCATCGATACGGGAACCCAGATCATTAAAACGCGTAACAAGTTTGCCAAAAGCGCGGCAAAGGGCCTGCAAAAGATTGAGACCGCCTTGCCGTACCTGGTTGCCGCGCGTGCCATGCAGGCAGTATCGGCGCAGGATACCGACGGCGTGACCTATACCGGTACGGCGCTTGCCGTGCCCAGGACATCCGAGTCGGATTTTGTTGCGCTCGAAGGATCCGAAATCTCGACCGATGCCATTAAAGATGCGTCGGAAGATCTGGAGCGCGCGGCCGAGGAGCTACAAAAAGCATCGGAGGAGACGGCGAAGGCCAAAGAGCGCGCCTGGCTAGCGGATTGCGGTGGATCGGATAAAGGTTCGGTCGGCAGCTGTTCGTGTATGTGGGAGCGCGCAAAAAGCCTAACGGATCTCTCCGGTGTTCATAATCCGCATTACTCATCGAGCATTACGTGGGAGCCTCAAGTTGCTCTTGATCGCTCGAAGGACTACTACCATCGGCGTCTGGCAAATGAGAAGCCCCAAGGCTCGAGTGTCGAGATGAAGGCAGAGTCTGCGGCGCGTAAGGCGTTTTATACCTATGCGAGCGCGGAAGTCGATCGGGCATATATAACCGAGAACGGAGACAGGGTTTCCTCCTATATTCCGCTGCTGCCGCGCAACTCTGATGAGGTTCGGGCGACGGAACTCTATACCGATGCGGTGTGGCCGACGAGCGTGAACGATGGCAAGGCGTATCTGCATTACGGGACGACCTGCCCTAGCTATAAGAAAGGAACGCCGAGCGGATTTGCTTCGGTTGCCGATTACGATGGGCAAGATAAATGCAGCAAATGCCATTTTGGCGTTTCGTCGCTTGGTGCTGTTGCGGCGCCTTCAACCTCTATCGAAAACGGCTTCGAGTATCACTTTGACAAGTTTAAAGACGCCCTGGAGGACTACGTCGACTGTCGCAACAAGGAGCTTGAGCTCGAGCGTCAGACCGAGGACGAAGCCGACCGTGCGGGCAATGCGTTCGATACCGCCATCAAAGAACTATCCGGTGAGCGTCCGCGCATCGCCCCGCCCGGTCGCAACGGCGTGGTCGCCTTTGCGGTCTCGGGCGATGTCACGAGTCCCGACGAGCTCAACTCTTCGTTTAACACGGCAGTTGAGCTTGGCGATCGTGGTGCAATTTCTGCTGCAGTGCTGGCGCCCGATGATGCGACGGCACAGAATAACGTTCTCTCGCGGTTTTTCTCGACGCTGGAGGAGCGTTCGGGCGGCGTTGCCGGCGTGCTCGATGGCGTTATGGATGTTTGGGGCCGCCTGCTTGTGGGGTACGGAGACATCCAGGGTGCGGCCGACGAGCTTATGGGAGAGCTGATCGGTGGCTTGGGAGGGGGTGGCGGCGCGTTGGGTTCCATCGCGTCCTGGCTCGGTGACACTGTCTCGTCCTCCGTGGCGGCGCTGGGACTCGAACCATGCGATTTACGTCTGCGAAAACCGGTGCTGACCGATACCGCCAATGTCATCAAAAGTCCGGGGTCCGATATCGCGGGCATCTCCAAAACTCAAAATACCCTGCGAAAAATCCCCTTGGGCGTGACTGACCCCAAGGCACTTTGCGAGGCCTTGGAATATCACGTCGAGCGCACCATCAGCGGCGCGGTGTTCACGCTTGCGGAGATCCCGCTGCCGGGAGGCGGCTCCATCCCGCTCACTGTCGATGTTGCCACGCTGGTGGGAGCTTTTGGCGGTGGGTCGTAATGGGCATTCGCGCGGGCTTGCGCGAGGAGCGTGCCCAGGCGACGGTCGAGATGGCCGTGGTCACGCCTGTCCTGCTCGTGCTGGCTCTCGTCGCGTACAACGTTATGATCTTTGCCGGCGCGGTCGCGCGCTTCGACCGCGTGGTGCCCGACATCGTGCTGGCGCACGCCGTGGCGCCGGGCGGGGAGGGTGACGAGAGCTCCATTGACGCTTCCGCGACCGTTCAAGCTCAGATTCAGGATGCCATGGAGAGATATGACCTACAGGTTGAGGTCTCGAGCGAGCAAGGCGCGGCGTCATCGGATGGTGGCCTGCTCTCTCTTTCTGGCACGTTTAGGACCTATACCTGCACCATGCACTACGAGCCGTGGCCGAGTTCGCTGAGCATCGCCGGCGTTTCGCTGGGGGCGCCGGCCGTGCTCACGCATGAGCGCGCGGTGACGGTCGATCCATGGCGTCCGGGGGTGGTCATGTGACCGCGGTCTCGTCCTATATCGCCTACGCGCGGGCGCTCAACAGGTTGGGCTGGACGCCGGCCGAGTTTGTGGTGGCGGAGTCGTTTACCGTGCGTCTGCGCGGCATGCTGGGACGGCGTCCGATTGCCGCCAGCGGACTGCCGTTTGTCATGGCGTTTCCGCGCTGCTTCTCGGTTCACACCTGCCTTATGACCTATCCCATCGACATCGCCTTTATCGATCGCAACGGCAATGTCCTTGCTTGCTGCGAAAACGTTCGCCCCTGGCGCACGTGCTCCCACCCAGGCGCCTGGGCAGTACTGGAGCGGCCTTCCATACTCGCTATACCTCCCGCCCTCCAACAAGTGCCGGCGTAAGAATTGGCGACAGCGGACTTTCGTCATACGAAATTGGGTAAGATGGAGGAGAAGATGCATGGATGTTGAGATCCATCCGAACGCCAAAAAAACACTTGACGGAAAAGCAGGTGCTTGGTGCCTGGTTCGCGGTTACTGAGTGCATTCGCCGCGAGTCGGAGGACGAGCCGCCGAGATGGCTTGCCATTGGATGGCTTCCAGATGGTCGAAGTGTGGAACTTGTTGCGGTCGAACTAATTCGTGGATGGCTCATTATTCATGCCCTGTCTCCGGTTCAGAAGAAATTCTGGCAAGAGATCGAGCGAGCTCGGCAGAGGGGTCGATGATGGGCAAGACGTATACGGCCGCTAATGGTCAGGTTGTAACGGATGAAATGATTGACGCGTGGTGTGAGTCGTACGAGCGCGGAGAGTTTCCGGATGGCGAACACACCGTTGGTGGAATCGTGCGTGGACGGCCCCCGCTCTCAGGTGAGGGGACGGCAACGCTGTCGGTCAAGATTCCTCTGGGAATGAAGGAGGCCATTCGTCGACGGGCGGCTGCCGAGGGGATGACGCCAAGTGAGTTTGCCCGTGCGGCTCTGAGTGAAAAACTTCTTGCTGCCGGCTGATGCCTCTGACGTGCCGATTTATAGAACCGAGGCTGTGCTCAAAAACTTTTTTAAAATTCTCGGTTGACCGGAACGCGTCCTTGGTTATACTAATCAAGCCTTGAAACAAGGCACACATCAAATGGCTGGGTAGCTCAGTTGGTAGAGCAGAGGACTGAAAATCCTCGTGTCAGGGGTTCGATTCCCTTCCCCGCCACCTTGAATTGACTAGGACCTCTGCAAAGGGGTCCTTTTCTTTTATCGAGGGCTCTGCGGAAATTGCGTCCCGGAATTTGGCTTCAGAGTGGGATGCGTTTTCCGCTTTGATGTCGCTTGGGAAAGCGCGACCCGGAATCCGGCGTCAGAATGGGACGTGCTTTCCTTTTGCGGCCTTTGGCGGAAACTGCGTCCCAGATCTCGCGCTCAGAACGGGATGCATTTTCCGATTGAGGCCTCGAACGGAAAATGCATCCCAGTCTTTTGCGAAAAACGGGATGCGCTTTCCGGCGCTTACTTCCGACGTGCGCGCACATCTCGGCGCACCAGCTCGTGCCCACCTGTCCCAGACATTCCTCCCACTTTTGCGCCACTTTGTAGACCGTTCGGTCGCCTGTCTGCATGCGCGGGTATACTCAAATCGATAGATATGTCATGCAAGAGCGATGCGGGCTTAGCCCGTATGATTCAAAAGGGGGCAGTGATGGAGAGGATACTCGGCGTTAATCTCTCTGGCTGGTTTATTCCCGAGCCTTGGGTGACCCCGTCGCTATACGCGGCGACCGGTGCATCCAACGCGGCCGAGCTGCAGGAGGCCATGGGCACCGCCGCCTATAACGAGCGCATGCGCCGTCATTACGAGACGTTTGTGAGCGAGGACGATTTCCGTCGCATGGCGCAGATCGGTCTCAATGCCGTGCGTCTGCCGGTGCCCTGGTATGCCTTTGGCTCGCAGGAGTCCGATGCGTCCTACATCTCGGTTGTCGACTACATCGACCGTGCAATTGAGTGGGCTGCCAAGTACGACATCCGCGTGCTGCTTGATCTGGCAACTGTGCCCGGTGGCCAGGGCGATTCCAACGATTCGCCCGCCACGCCAGAGGCTGTTGCCGAGTGGCATTCGTCCACTAACGGCCGTCATGTCGCACTCGACGTGCTCGAGCGCTTGGCTGATCGTTACGGCGAGGCCGAGAGCCTGCTGGGCATTGAGCTGCTGGATACGCCGCAGATGAGTGTCCGCAAGAGCCTCTTCACCATGACGGATGGCATTCCTGCTCACTACCTGCGCAATTTCTATCGCGATGCCTACGAGCTCGTCCGTTCGTATATGCCCGAGGATAAGATCGTCGTCTTCTCGTCGTCGGGGCATCCCAGCGAGTGGAAGCATTTTATGCGCGGCGCCAAGTACAAGAACGTCTACATGGACCTTCACCTGTACCATTACCGCGACGAGCATGCGCTCGACATCACGAGCCCCCGCGGGCTGACGACGGCGATTTCTCGTAACAAGCGCGAGCTCAAAGAAGCGATTTCGACTGGGTTCCCCGTGCTGGTGGGCGAATGGTCGGGCGCGGCGATCTTTGCCAACTCGTCGGTTACGCCCGAGGGCCGCAATGCCTACGAGCGCGTGTTTATCGCCAACCAACTGGCTTCGTTTGCACCGGCTGCCGGTTGGTTCTTCCAAACGTGGAAGACCGAGAAGCGCATTGCAGCATGGGACGCCCGCGCGGCGCTCGGTACGCTCGAGCGTGGCATGATTGAATAGGTTGATATGACGCAAAACAGCGCCCATACGGGCAAACTCTATGTGGTCGGCACGCCCATCGGCAACCTGGGCGACCTGTCCCCGCGCGTTGGCGAGGCGTTTGCCGCCGCCGATGTCATTTGCTGCGAAGACACGCGTGTGACGTCAAAGCTGCTGATGCATCTGGGCATTTCCAAGCCGCTTGTCCGTTGCGATGAGAATGTGATCGCCAGCCGCGCCGCCGGCCTGGTCGACCGTCTGCTGGCGGGGGAGACCCTCGCTTTTGCCTCGGACGCCGGCATGCCGAGTGTGTCCGATCCCGGACAGGCGCTGGTCGAGGCGGCGCGTGAGGCCGATGTGCCCGTTGAAGTTATTCCCGGGCCCTCTGCTTGCGTCACGGCGCTCGTTTCGTCCGGCATTCCCTGCGAGCATTTTTTCTTCGAGGGCTTTTTGGGCCGAAAGCACGGCGACCGCGTGCGCCGTTTACAGCGCCTTGCCGTGGTGCCCGGCGCACTCATCTTCTACGAGTCTCCACATCGCATCGTGGCGACGCTCGAGGCCGTGGCGGAGGTCTTTCCCCAGCGTGAGGTTGCCGTCTGCCGCGAACTCACCAAGCTGCACGAGGAGGTCTTGCGCGGGCCCGCTGCCCAGCTTGCCGAGGAGCTGCGTGCTCGCGGCGAGGTAAAGGGCGAGATTGCGCTGGTCATCGCGCCGCCGAGCGAGGATGAGGAGGCCGGTGTCGCGCCGGTTGGCGCCGCGGCAGCGGATCCCGACGAGGCCCTGCGCGCGGATATCCGCGCCGCGCTCGAGGAGGGGGAGCCCGCGTCTGCGGTGGCCAAGCGCCTGTCTCAGAAGTATTCGCGCCGCAAGCGCGATGTCTATGCCATGGTGCTCGATATGCAATAGATGGAGGATATCCAGCCCTTGCGCTAGAATCATCCTCTGTATGCAACGTTTTTCTGGAGGACAAACCCCATGGATCAAAGCAAGCCTTCGTTCTTTATCACGACGCCCATCTACTACGTCAACGCCGATCCGCACCTGGGCACGGCTTATTCCACCATCATCGCCGACGTTCAGGCTCGCTATCGCCGTTCCGCCGGCTATAACGTCAAGTTCCTGACCGGCATGGACGAGCACGGCGAGAAGGTCGCCGAGGCCGCGGCCAAGCACAACATGACGCCGCAGGAGTGGACCGATAGCCAGGCTCCGCACTTCAAGGAGCTTTGGAGCAAGCTCGAGATTTCCAATGATGACTTCATCCGCACCACCGAGCCGCGACAGCACCATGCCGTGCAGTACCTGTGGGAGCGCATGAAGGAGTCCGGCTACCTGTATAAGGGCAGCTACGACGGCTGGTATTGCGTGCCTGACGAGACCTACTTTACCGATACGCAGGTCCAGAAGGGCGACGAGGAGTACGGCAGCGTCGGCCAGCACCTGTGCCCCGACTGCCACCGTCCGCTTGAGCGCGTGCAGGAGGAGTCCTACTTCTTTAAGCTTTCCGCCTTCCAGGACAAGCTGCTTAAGCTCTATGACGAGCATCCCGACTTTGTCGAGCCTGCGTTCCGCATGAACGAGGTTCGCAGCTTTGTCGAGGGCGGCCTCAACGACCTTTCCGTGAGCCGTACGAGCTTTGACTGGGGCATTCAGGTCCCGTTTGACGAGGGTCACGTGACCTACGTGTGGTTCGATGCTCTGCTCAACTATATGACGGCCGTTGGCTACGGTGTCGACACCGACGACGCGCGTGCCGAGCTGGCCTATCGCTGGCCCGCGCAGTTCCACATCGTGGGTAAGGACATCATCCGCTTCCACTGCGTCATTTGGCCCGCCATGCTCATGGCCATCGGCGAGGCCCTGCCCGAGCACGTCTTTGCCCACGGCTTCCTGACCGTGCGCAATGCCGAGACCGGCAAGGCCGAGAAGATGTCCAAGAGCCGCGGCAACGCCATCGCTCCGCAGGACGTTATCGACATGCTGGGCGTCGAGGGCTATCGCTACTACTTTATGACCGACGTCGTCCCCGGCACCGACGGTGCCATCAGCTTCGACCGCATGGAGCAGGTCTACAACGCCGACCTGGCCAACAGCTGGGGCAACCTCATTTCGCGTTCGCTCAACATGAGCGGCAAGTATTTTGACGGTTGCGCGCCCGCCAAGCCCGCATCGTTCGACGCGTTTGACAACCCGCTGGCAAAGATCGCCGATGGCCTGGTCGACCGCTACATGGCCAAGATGGACGTGCTCGATTACGGCGGAGCCAAGGATGAGGTCATGGAGCTCATCCACGCCGCCAACCACTACATCGAGGACTCCGAGCCTTGGGCACTTGCCAAGGACGAGGCCAAGGCTGACGAGCTGGCGTTTGTGATCTACAACCTGCTCGAGGCCATCCGCATTGCCGCTCACCTGCTGATGCCGCTCATGCCCCAGACTTCTGCCGAGGCTCTGCGCCGCCTGTCCTGCGAGGACGAGGCCGCGAGCGACGACCTCAAGGGCATTTGCGCTTGGGGCCTGCTTGCTGGTGGTCAGCCCGTCGAGAAGGGCGATCCGCTGTTCCCGCGTCTGGCGTAGAGACCGCGCGAGCGCCATATCGGCAATTTGTTGTTTAGCTGTAAGGGCATGGCCGCCACGGTCCATGCCCTTTTGTTTCAAGACGCCGCCATCATGCTAAGGAGGCAACCATGACAACTTCGCCTTTGGCAAACCCCACGGCCACCAGGGAGCTGCTAGAGGAGTTTGGCCTTGCGACTAAGCATCGCCTGGGCCAGAACTTTCTAATCGACAATCATGTGATCGAGCGTATCTGCGAGCTTGCCGAGCTTGCAGGTGACGAGCGCGTACTCGAGGTGGGTCCGGGTTGCGGCACGTTGACACTTGCGTTGCTGCAGGAGGCGGCGTGCGTTACGTCGATCGAGGCCGATCCCGAGCTTGAGCCGGTGCTTGACGCCCACGCCGCCGACTATGCCAACTTCCGCTTTATCATGGGCGATGCGCTCAAGGTGGGCCCGGAGCAGATTGAGCAGGTTGCGGGCGGTACGCCGACGGTGTTTGTCGCGAATCTGCCCTACAACGTGGCGGCGACGATCATCCTTCAGTTCTTCCAGACGATGCCGGCGCTCAAGCGTGCCGTCGTCATGGTGCAAAAGGAGGTTGCCGATCGCATTGCCGCAACGCCCGGTAACAAGACCTATGGCGGCTACACGGCAAAACTCGGCCTGTACGCGCAGGTGACGGGTCGCTTTGAGGTGCCGCCGCGTTGCTTTATGCCGGCGCCGCACGTGGACTCGGCCGTCGTGCGTATCGACCGTGTTGACGGCGTGGTGCCCGAGGGGTTCGATCGCGAATTTGTGGCCCGCGTGATTGATGCTGCATTTGCTCAGCGTCGCAAGACCATCCGCAATTCCATGAGCGCCAACGGCTTTGCCAAGGACGTGCTCGATGCTGCCTTTGAGGCTTGCGGTATTGCACCCACCACGCGCGCCGAGACGCTTGATGTTGCTGACTTTGTCCGTCTGGCCCAGGAGCTAATCCATGATGCCTAATGCCGAACGTGTGACGTTTACCAAGAAAAAGAAGACGGTTGCTTGTCCCGTGCCCTTGGCACCGCTTGCCGACACGCATGCGCATCTGCTTTCGTTCTGGGGCCAGGATGTGCCTGAGACGCTCGTACGTGCCAAGGCGGCGGGCGTCGACCTGTTGGTGACGATGTTCGACCCCATCGCTGATAAACGCAGCGTGACGGACTATAGCGACTGGCTGACGCGCGAGATTCTGCCGATGCAGGATATCCCGCAGATCAAGTATCTTGCCGGCGTGCATCCGTATGGCGCGCCGGACTATGCCGACGACGTTCACGCACAGGTCGTTGCCGCACTCGATGATCCCTTATGCGCCGGTATTGGCGAAATCGGCCTGGACTACCACATGGACTATGACGACGATATCGCGCCGGCACCCCATAACGTGCAGATTGACTGCATGGCGCGCCAGCTCGAGCTTGCCGTGTGCCGTAACGTGCCGGTGGAGCTACATCTGCGTCACGAGGACACGGACCAGGAGCGCACCTCGCACGTGGACGCCTACAACGTGCTTCGTGAGGTGGGCGTGCCCCAGGCCGGTTGTGTGCTGCACTGCTTTGGCGAGGACCGCGCCACGATGGAGCGCTTTGTGGAGCTGGGCTGCTATATCGCCTATGGTGGTGCGGCCACCTTCAAGCGCAACGACGACGTGCGCGAGGCATTTGCGGCAACCCCACTCGATCGAATTTTGTTCGAGACGGATTGCCCGTATATGGCTCCGGAGCCCATCCGCGGTCTTGAATGCGAGCCCGCAATGATCTCCATTACGGCAAACGCGCTGGTTAACGACCGTGTCGATCGCACTGGTGAGGACGCCGAAACAATCGCGCAAGCCGCTTGGGAGAATGCCTGCAAACTTTTTCAAAAATAGTTCTTGCGTTCGTGGTGGCGCTCCGTTATTCTAATTCCTGCACGCGGGCGTGGCGGAATTGGCAGACGCGTACGGTTCAGGTCCGTATGGGGGCAACCCCATGAAGGTTCAAGTCCTTTCGCCCGCACCATTGATTGAAAGAGCTCCCAGCAATGGGAGCTTTTTTGTTATGGGCCGTTTTGGCAGATTTGACATATCGATTTCGCGCGGTAGATGTCCCTGTGGTCAAAAAGTGGCAAATATGAGTACTGACATGAAAATAGAGACATTTCATGAAGCTATTTTTGCTCATTTTGCGCAACAGATGTACGCTAATTTGGCTCAACCTTGAGACAAAATGAAGTAATTTCGATAGACCTCGGTGGCGCGCGCAGACGTGGTGTAAGAGCGTCCTGAGGTCCGTCGCTGCAAGTCC
>UQVD01000056.1 GCA_900544385.1 uncultured Collinsella sp. | reverse complement strand
TGAAGTTGAACGTCAGATTGTCCAAATGCGGCCCGCGCAGCGTCGAGCCGTTACGCGGTTCGTAGAACCGCGTAACTAGTTAGTACATCTTTGCGCCAGCGGGGATGGAAGCGTCGAGCTGGATCAGATTGAGACGCTCCTCGCCCTCCTCCTCGTGGATGGCACTGATGAGCATGCCGCAGCTGGGGATGCCCATCAACTTGCGCGGAGGCAGATTGGTGATGGCGAGCAGCGTCTTACCGACCAGGTCCTCGGGCTCATAGTAGCCATGAATACCGGAGAGGATGGTGCGGTCGGTGCCGGTGCCGTCGTCGAGCGTAAAGTTCAGCAGCTTCTTGGACTTCTTGACGGCCTCGCATGCCTTGACCTTCACAGCGCGGAAGTCGCTCTTGGAGAAGGTATCAAAGTCGACGAACTCCTCAAACAGCGGCTCAACGGCGATCTTGGAGTAATCGAGCGTGGGCTTAAGCGACTTAACGAACGGGCTCGCGGCGTTGCCGGCCTCGGCAGCCTTGGCGGCAGCGGCACCGGACTGGAAACCCTTCTCGGGCTTCATGTGCGGGAACAGCAGCACGTCGCGGATAGAAGCCTGGTTGGTGAGCAGCATGACCACGCGGTCGATGCCGATGCCGATGCCGCCCGCAGGAGGCATACCGTACTCGAGGGCGCGCACGTAGTCCTCGTCGTACTCCATGGCCTCGTCGTCACCGCCGGCCTTCTCGGCCATCTGAGCGGCAAAGCGCTCGGCCTGGTCGACCGGGTCGTTGAGCTCAGAGAACGCGTTGGCGTACTCGTGACCGGCAATAACCAGCTCAAAGCGGTGCGTCAGGCGCGGGTCGTCCTCAAAGCGCTTGGCAAGCGGGCTGACCTCGATGGGGTAATCGCACACGAACGTGGGGTTGACGATGGTGTCCTCGCCCAGCTCATCGTAGATCTCGGCGATAATCTTGCCGGCGGTCCACTCGGGCTTAATCTCCAGGCCCTTCTCGCGCGCGGCGGCAGCAAGCTCCTCGACCGGCGTGTCGATGGTGACCTGCTTGCCGAGCACGTCGGAGACGATGTCGGTCATGGGACGGCTGGCCCACTCACCAGAAAGGTCGATGGTCTGGCCCTGGTACTCGATGACCTCGGGGTTGCCGATGGCCTTGTTAGCCGCCTTAATGACACCCTGGGCGAGCGCCTTCATGCCCTCGAGGTCGGAGAAGGCACGGTAGGCCTCCATCGTGGTGAACTCGGGGTTGTGGGTAAGGTCCATGCCCTCGTTACGGAAGATGCGGCCGATCTCGAACACGCGCTCAAAACCACCGACGATGCAGCGCTTGAGGTGCAGCTCGGTGGCAATACGCAGGTAGCACTCCTGATCGAGCGCGTTGAAGTGGGTAATGAACGGCTTGGCCGTGGCACCACCCTGGATGGTCTGCAGGATGGGGGTCTCGACCTCCATGTAGCCGTCGGACTCCATAAAGCGACGGAAGGTGGAGAGAATCTGCGAACGTTTACGGAAGGTCTCACGAACGTCGTCGTTGGCGATCAGGTCGACATAGCGCTGGCGATAGCGGGTCTCCTTGTCGGAAAGACCGTGGAACTTCTCGGGCAGCGGACGAACGGCCTTGGAAAGCAGGGTCGCGCTCTCAGGGGCAACGGAAAGCTGGCCGCGCTTGGTGCGCACGACCACGCCGGTCACGCCCAGGATGTCGCCCAGGTCGAGGGCCTTGAGCGTATTCCAGGCAGCCTCGTCCATGTCGTTGATGCGGCAGAACAGTTGAATCTCGGCAGTCGCATCGCGCACGACGATGAACATGATCTTGCCCTGACCGCGCTTGGCGACCACACGGCCGGCAATCTTCACGACATCCTCGGTGTCCTCACCATCGGCAAGATCGGCGTACTTAGCCTCGATATCGGCGACGTAGTCCTCAAGCTCAGAGTGCTCAGGATAGGGGTTCTGGCCCGCCTCGAACAGGGCGGCGCGCTTGACCAGGCGGGTGGCGCGCTCGTCGTTGAGCGTCGATGCCTGATCGGCGGCGTTCTGGTTCTCTGCCATAAGTTAGCTCCTCAAACTAAAACGCTCCCCAGGATTCGGTCCCAGGGAGCGAAAACATACCTTTACGCGGGACCGTGGTCTAGCGTGCGATCTTGGCGATGGTGTAGACGCGAGTCTTGCCGGAAGGCGTAACGACCTCGACGGAATCGCCCTCGCCGTGACCAATGATGGCGTGACCGACCGGAGACTCGTTGGAAATCTTGTGCTCGAGCGAGTTGGTCTCGGTGGTACCGACGAGCGTGACTTCCATGACCTCGCCGTTGGGATCAATCAGCGAAACGGTGGAACCGATGGAGACGGTCAGGTCGCCCGTGGTGGCAGCAACCTGAGCGTTGGCAAGAATGGCCTGGATCTCGGCGATACGAGCAGCATTCTGGGCCTGCTTGTCCTTGGCGGCATCGTACTCGGAGTTCTCCGAAAGGTCGCCGAACGCGCGGGCTTCCTTGATGTCCTCGACGATCTCCTTGGCGTAATCGCCCTCACGCCAGGCGAGCTCCTCGACGAGCTTCTGGCGGCCCTCAGCGGTCAGTACGATCTGGCTTGCGTCCATACGGATATCTCCCCAACTCTGATCAAACAATCAACTGTCAACAAAACGAAAAAGACCGGCTAGCCTGCGGGCAAGCCGGTCAGGTGCTCACCCCAAAGGGATGGGACTACTCTGCGTCCGCGTCGCTGTCCTCTGCCTGCTTCTTCTTGGCAGCAGCGAGCTTGGCCTCGAGCTCAGCGATCTCCTTGTCCTCCTCGGACTGCTCGACCACGACCTCCTCGGCCTGCTTGGTCTCGGCCTTATCGTCGCCCTCCATACCCTCACGGATATTCTTGACGGTAGAGCCGAGGGACTTGCCGAGCTTCGGCAGGTTCTTGGGCCCGAAGATAATCAGGACAACGACGAGAATAATGATGAGCTCAGGAGCCCTCAGTCCAAACATGTAGACCTCCACAATACAGCGAGACAAGCTCGAATGAGTATACCGCGGGTATCGCGGTATCACAACACTAGCTAAAAAAAGGGACCGCAAGAAGCGGTCCCTCCTCATGCTCTGGTCGGGTTGACTGGATTTGAACCAGCGACCCCTGCGTCCCGAACGCAGTGCTCTACCAAACTGAGCCACAACCCGTTAGCTCGACTATAGTAACAAAGATTTTCGCCGCGTGCTAGAGAAATTTTTATTTCTTTGGCGCGTCGATTTGAACCGTGTTGGGAATAAGCTCAGTCGCGCAGGCCCACCAGCCATTTTGCTGGGCAGCATCGGCAAGCCTTTCGGCCGTGGCAGCGGTGTCGCAAATGGCAAACGAGCAGGCACCCGATCCGCACACATCTACAGCAACGGTTCCGTCCTGTTTACGCAGCCAGTCGAGGACCGTTTGAATCTGCGACTCCATCTGTGCGGAAATGACACCAAGGTTGTTATGGATGAGTGCATATGCCGTCTCGGCATCACCAGCACGCAAGGCAGAAGCTATCGCGCCGGGCTTGTCCGCAGGCACCGGGGCCTCGTCAAAACGTCGATAGGCTTCAATTGTCGAAACGCTTGCCTCGCGCGGCTTGACCAGCACGACGGGCGTCGCAGGCAGCGCGGGGTACTCAGTT
Source organism: uncultured Collinsella sp. (assembly GCA_900544385.1). Classification (GTDB taxonomy): domain Bacteria; phylum Actinomycetota; class Coriobacteriia; order Coriobacteriales; family Coriobacteriaceae; genus Collinsella. The sequence continues at coordinate 9,252 of UQVD01000056.1, read as the reverse complement.
GCCAGCACGTCTCCCCCACCTACGTAGAACGCAGGACTCGCGTGCAAAAAGAACGGGACGTCAGCACCAATGCCCCGCGCAATATCGTCGAGCGCTGGGTCGGTGCGATCAATGCCCCAGAGCTCTGCCAAGGCGACAATGACCGCGGCCGCATCCGTCGAGGGGCCGCCCAAGCCGGCGCACAATGGAATGCGCTTCTCAATCGTCACGCAGACGTTTGCCTCGCGACCATAATGCTCGGCCATAGCAACCGCAGCCCGATACGCCGTATTCTTTTGCATGGGAAAATCTGATGCCGGAACCGTCTGGACGGTCAGCGCCTGCGACGGCGCGACCGTCACGGTATCGGAAAGACCGACGGCCGCCATCAGGGAATCGACCCTGTGGTAGCCGCGGTCATCGCGCTCGGTATGAACCCCCAGGTAGAGGTTAATCTTTGCCGGCGCGGAAAGAGTCAGGGACCGATCGGTCACCGTTAATGCTCCTCGAGCTGATTGCCGAGCGGGGTAAAGATATGCTCGCCGCTCTCGGGGTCGAACAGCTCGACCTGGCCGGTGAGGACATCGATGTACTGGTAGGACTGACGCGACTTGCGGCCGCGACGCTCGTCAACCTCGACAATGAAGACGGCCGGGTGGACGCTCTTGATGGTGCCCATGCGCTCGACGACGCGGGTACGGCCCATGTTGGCCTTCACCTTGACGCGATCGCCCACCATATCGGTCAGCTTCTCGTGGATGTCGTCGACGTGATTGACTTCCATCTCTTCCATGAACAGGGCCTCCAGAAGGTGCAATTCAAAAAGGGGACAATACCCCTAAGATAGACAAAACTCTAATACTATAGCACCCTGTTGTGGCCATACGCAAGTAGCTAAAAAAGCCCGGTCTCGAATACGTACCAGACGACAACCTCGCATGACCAGTTGTTACGCGGTTTGGTAAAACCGCGTAACCTAAAGGTTGTCGGTGTCCAAGACGATGGTGAATGGGCCGTCGTTGACCAGGTCGACCTTCATGTCGGCGCCAAAGATACCGTGCGCCACATGCTCAACGTCCTCGTGCACAAGCGTCAGGAAGTACTCGTAGAGCTCGTTGGCAACATCGGGTGCGCCGGCATCCGTAAACGATGGGCGGCGACCGTGGCGGCAGTCGGCGAACAGCGTGAACTGCGACACCACGAGCACCTCGCCGTCGACATCGGCAAGTGCCAGATTGGTCTTGCCGTTCTCGTCCTCGTTGATACGCAGCCCGCGGAGCTTGCCCCACAGCTTGTCGGCCTCGGCACGCGTATCGCCATGGCCCACACCCAGCAGCACCAGGTAGCCGCGTCCAATGCGGCCCACGCACTCGCCGTCGACCGTCACGCCGGCGTTGAGCACGCGCTGCACCACCGCACGCATGGCCTACTCCTCGCCCGTCAGCTTGGCGGACAGATGCTCGAGCGCGTGGAAACGATGGCTGATGGCGTTCTTCTCGTCAGCCGTCAGCTCGGCCATGGTCTTGCCCGGCGTGTCGACCGGCAGGAACAGCGGGTCATAGCCAAAACCATGGTCGCCGCGGCCCTCGTACGCGATAACGCCCTCGCAGGCGCCCTCGCCATAGGTAACCAGACCGTCCGTGTCGATGAGCGCGACGACGCTCATAAAGCGCGCGGTGCGGTCCTCATCTGCCACGCCTTCCAGGTTAACGAGAAGCTTGGCGTTGTTGGCGGCATCGTCGCCGTGCACGCCCGCATAGCGCGCGCTATACACACCGGGCTCACCGTCCAGCGCGTCGACGACCAAGCCCGAATCGTCGGCAATGGCCATAAGGCCCGTCTCCTCAACCGCGGCTTGGGCCTTGATGATGGCGTTCTCCAAAAACGTCGTGCCGTTTTCCTCGGGATCCTCAAAATCACCCAGCTGGCCGAGCGCCACAAAGCGCACCTCGGGCATGACCTTGCCCAAAATGGCCTCGATCTCGGTGAGCTTATGAGCGTTTCCGGTTGCCACGACGATGGTCGCCGCCGGGTCGAGGGTGTCGATGTCAATCTTCTCAAGTGCCATGACTGGCCTCCTTGTCTCTATAGCAAGCCGCGTGAGGGGCGTTTGGGCACTTGACCTCTCCCCTCTCAGGCGATCGGACCTTTCAACGCAGCATTTCAGCAGATAAAACCTACCAAAATAAACCTGTCCCTTTTTGGCAGGTTAGGCGATGGCTTGGCGCTGAAGCTCGATGAGCTCGGCGACACCCTTGTCACCCAGGTCAAGCAGGGCGTTGAGGCGTTTGCGGTCGAAGGGCGCCTGCTCGCCGGTGCCCTGGAGCTCGATCATCTCACCGGTATCGGTGGCGACGAGGTTCATGTCGACCTCGGCATGACTGTCCTCGGAATAATCGAGGTCAAGCAGCGTATTGCCGTCGACAACGCCCATAGAGATGGCAGCCACCTGGCCGGTAAGCGGGATGCGCTCGATCTTGCCCGCCTCGACCCACATGGCGAGGGCGTCGTGCAGCGCCACCCAGGCGCCGGTGATGCTCGCTGTACGCGTGCCGCCATCGGCCTGAATCACATCGCAGTCGACGGTGACGGTGTACTCGCCGAGCGCCTTCATGTTGACGACGGTACGCAGGCTGCGGCCAATGAGGCGCTCGATCTCCATGGAGCGACCCTTGCGGTTGGCGTGCTCGCGCTTGCAGCGCTTGCCGGTCGACGCCGGCAGCATGGCGTATTCCGCGGTCACCCAGCCGGCCTTAGCTCCCTTTCGCCAGCCCGGCACGCCCTCCTCGATAGTGGCGGCGCACAGCACGCGCGTGTCACCGAACTCGGCCAAACACGAGCCGTGGGCGTGCTTCATGACGCCACGGGTGAGCTTAACGGGGCGCAACTCGTTGGCGGCGCGGCCGTTGGCGCGGTTGACCTGCATGTACTCCATAGAAATATCCTTTCGGCAAAATATGTGGCGAAGGCTTTGGCGGCTGCCTTACATCTATTTCAGCTCATCGATATCGATATGTTCGATGCTCTTGAGCGGCTGACCAAAGATAAAGCTGCCCGCCACCGCAAACTCGGCAATGTTATCGGCCGTCGTGGCAAAACGATGCTGCGGCTCGGCGGCGTCGCCCGCCAGCTGCTCGCGGCGCGTGAGGATATCGGTCAGCTCGCGTGTGGTCTCCTCGGCGGAACTCACGACGCGCACCCCAGGCCCCAGCGCATGCCGGATAGGTCCCACCAACAGCGGGAAATGCGTACAGCCGAGCACCACGGTATCGATACCGTGGTCGCGCAGCGGCTCAACCGTGGCACCCACCAGCGCACGCACGGCAGGCGTATCGAAGATGTCCTCGTTCTCAAGCCACTGTTCCTGCAGATGTGCACCCGAGGCGAGCTCGTGTTCGACAACCTCGACAAAGCTCGAGGCAGGACAGCCGTATACATCGACGCCGGCATCTAGATCCTGAATGGCGCGCGTGTAGGCGCCCGAGCGAATAGTGAGGTTGGTAGCGAGCACGCCCACGCGACGCGTACGCGTGCTGTTGATTACTGCACGGGCACCCGGCGCGATCACGCCGATCACGGGAACGTCGAGCACCTGCTGGGCCAAACGCAAGGCCGCAGCGGTCGCCGTGTTGCAGGCGATGACCATAATCTTGACGTCGTGCTTCGAAAGCCAACGACCCGCCTGCAGCGCAAACGAGCGCACTTCATCCTCGGTGCGCGTGCCGTAGGGGCAGCGCTTGGTGTCGCCAAAGTAGTAGACGGACTCGTGCGGCAGCGCCGTCGCAATCGCGCGCGCAACCGTCAGACCGCCCAAACCAGAATCGAACACGCCAATCGGGCGCGTGTCGCCTGCCGGATTCTCGATATCGGACATTACCTCACCAGTCTCTCTCGAAAAGACATGTCCAAGTGCAGCGACGCCGCGCTACGAACGCGCCGCGACCAGCAGCTCTGCCGTCGCCGCCCAACCGTCGACAATTTTGCCGCGCGTAACGAAAGCGTTCTCGCAGGCAGCCAGGAACTCGGGCGCGCCGGCGCTCGTCAGGCCATTCTCGACCAGGCAGAACGTGCCCACGTGATCGGCCATGTAGAAGTCGGACTCGGAGTCGCCGAGCGCAAGCGTCTCCTCGCGCTCGATCCCCAGGTGCTCGCAGAAGCGCGCAATGGCAACGCCTTTGTTAAGACCCGCCGGATTGATGTTGAAGGCGCGACCGTCCTCGACGCGATTAAGCTCGAGCGTCGTCGGCTTGGACAGGTGAGTCAGATGGCCGTTGCAAGCCCAGACCAGACCGCAGCCGGCCTCGTCCAGGATGGCCTGGACCTCATCGTCGGGCACATCGCCGCGCATGCCGACGGTGACCTCACGGTACTTGTAGCCGGTCGACATGTCGTTGTGGTACTCGATCTTGTGCGGCCAGCGGGCAAGGATCTTCTCGCACACGCCGGTCTGCTCGATCACTTGGTGCGGAGTAAGGCCGCAGGCGGGGTCGTAAGGCATGTCGCCGGTCAGATACTCCCAATCGTTGGCTTTGAGGTCGTACATGACCAGGCCGCCCATCTCGCCGATGTAGGAGTTGAGGCCGAGCACGCGCGCGTCCTCGTGGATCATGGTACGGTTGCGGCCCGAGGTGGGAACCACCTGGATACCAGCGCGAGCGAGCGCCACGACGGCCTCGACGAGTTTGGTCGAAGGGTTGCCGTCGTTGTCGCGCAGCACGCACGAGCCGGGCGCGAGCATCGTGGCATCCAGGTCGGTAAAGACGTACTTGACCTTGGCCAAGCGCTCGCGCATCTCGCCCGAAAGCTCGGCAACGGTCGGCAGGGTATTGTGGGACATGGTTACTCCGTTTACGTAGAAGGATTTGGACTTGGACGGCATGTTTTGATTGAGGGAACACGCTTATGGCGACAGCGCACTCAGGGCGCCGCCGCCATCATGGTTCATTAGTCAAACTGGGTAACATCGATCAGGCGATTGGCCAACGAAAGGTCGCTCTCGATGGGCACGAACTCGTCGCCCACGTGCATGAGCTCCTCGTCACCCTTTGCCAGCAGCAAGACAATGGTAGGAGCATCGGGGTTGACGTACTCCTCGCGCGCCGCCTTGAACGCCGCATGCACGGCAGCTTCGCGATCGAGGATGATCTTGTTCGGCGTATCGTCGGGAACATGTTCGGCAAGCTCGCGACAGACCTTCATCGGGTCCTCGTGAGCTGGATCCTCGTTCGTAAAGATCATCAGGTCGGAATACGGTGCGGCCTCGCGTGGCAATTGCTCGCGGCGCTCCTGCGCCTTGCCGCCGGCGGCGCCAAACAGCGCAATGACGGGGCTAGCGGGAAACGCGCGCTTGACCGACGAGAAAAGCGAACGGAACGAAAGCTGGTTGTGCGCATAGTCAACGACGCAGATCACGCGGCCGTCCTTCGACTCCACGACCTCCATGCGGCCCGGCACACGCAGTTTGGAGAGGCCCTTCTTGATAGCCTCGATACCGATGCCGATCTCGCGCGCAGCGGCGATAGCGACCAGCGCGTTTTCCACGTTAAAGTCGCCCGCGATACCCAGCAGGACCTTCTCCCCCGCCTCGGGCTCGTCGGCGCTCATGCCGTGCAAGTTGAACTCGATGCTAAAGCCGACCATGCGTACGTCGCTCGCCCACAGGCTTGCCTCGGGATGCTCGACGCCAACAGTCACCAAGCGCTCGGCCGTCGACGCTGCCTCCAGCACACGGTCGACCTCTTCGGTGCCCAGATTCACCACGGCGGTCTTTGCCTGGTCAAAGATCCTGAGTTTGCTCTCAAAATAATCCTCAAACGTGGGGTGTTCGATCGGCGAGATGTGGTCGCGGCCGATGTTGAGGAAGCACGCCACGTCAAACGGCAGATTCTCGACGCGTTGGTACTTGAGCGCCTGGCTCGAAACCTCCATGACCATGGACTGGCGACCGGACGTGCGGCAGTTGGCGATATGGCGCCAGACCTCGGGGGCCTCGGGCGTAGTATTGGTGCTCTCGTAGCACTCGATGCCATCGTCGGTACTCACCGAGCCGATCATGCCGCAGGACTCGCCCGCCGCCTTGATGATGGACTGGAGCATAAAAGCGGCCGTGGTCTTTCCCTTGGTGCCGGTGATGCCCACGATCTTGACGTCGTGGTCGGGACGGTCGTAGACCTCCGGCGGCAACAGGGCCATGGCCGTGCGAACACTATCAACAACCAGCATCGCAGCACCGCTCTCCTGCGCCAGCGGCTCCAGAGACTCGACCAGCGACTCCTCGCACACAAATGCGACGGCGCCCGCATCGAGCGCCATGCTCAAAAACGCGGGCTTAAAGGCAGCACCTTTGCAAAAGAATACGTCATCTGCCGAGACCGCGCGCGAATCAAACGAGCAGCCGGTCACGGCACGCTCGTCAACCTGCTCTGATGCGCGCAGCTCGCCGCACACATCGAGAAGCTTGGCAAGCGTATCGACCGTGGTCACGGTCGCGGAATCCGAATGGTGCATCTTTCACCTTTCTCAGCCATTTGGCAGGGACGGTTTTATAGTAACTGAAACGCACCCACGCAAAAACGGCTCCCGGAGGAGCCGTTACGCGCAGGCGTTCGTAAGCCGAGGCTAGGCAGCCTGAACAGCGGGCTGGTCCTCGTCGATAAAGAAGCGCTTGTACCACACTAGGAACACGAGCGGCGTATAGATCTTGCGCTGGAAATCGCCCTTGCCCGCAAAGTGCAGATCGAGCAGGTGCATGAGCTCGTCGGTATTGAAGAACTCACTTGCCCACGGCGCGGTGAAGTACTCCTTGACATAGTCGTACCACTTTTGCTCGCGCAGCCAGTAGACAATCGGCACCGGGAAGCCCACCTTGGGACGGGTGGCCCACTCATCGGGCAGCGACTTGTTGGCAGCGTGGCGGAGTACCTGTTTGTTGCCGTTCTCGTTGATGCGGTAGCGGTCGGGAATGTGCTCGGCGAACTCCATGACTTTGCGGTCCAGGAAGGGCACGCGCAGCTCCAGCGAATGTGCCATGCACATCTTGTCGGCCTTGAGCAGAATGTCGCCCGGGAGCCACATGTTCATGTCCAGGTACTGCTTCTTGACCAGTTCGGGCTGACCCTTCACGCGTGCGTAGATGGGTGCAGCGAGCTCAAAGGCGCCGTCGCCGGTGTTGTACTCGGGCTTGAGCACGCCGTCGACCTCGCGCTCCGGCCATACCAGAGCCTGTCCCAGGAACGACTTCTCGGGGATCTCGGCACCCTTGACCAGGAAGTTATGTCCCTTGAAGTACGGCATATGCAGCGCCAGGTTACCGAGCGCGCGACGGATGGGCAGCGGCACCGTCTTTTTGTACTTGCGCACCGGGACCGTATCCTCGTAGTAGGCGTAGCCGCCAAAGAGTTCGTCGGCGCCTTCGCCCGAAAGCACCACGGTGACGTCCTTGCGGGCCATCTCGGCCAAGAACCACAGCGGCACGGAAGACAGGTTGGACTGCGGTTCGTCCATGTGATACTGGATGTCCTCGAGCGCACCGAAGAACTCGTCGGCGGTAATCATCTTGCGAACGTTTTCGACGCCGAGCTTATCGGAAAGCTCCTTGGCGTAGTTGGTCTCGTTGAAGTTCTTGTAGTCAAAGCCCACCGAGAAGGTCTTGTCGGGCATGAGGCAAGCGGCGATGTAGCTGGAGTCGACGCCACCGGAGAGGAACGACGCGACCTTGACGTCGGCGATGCGATGGGCCTCGACGCTCTCGTGCACGACCTCGTCCAGCTCGTCGACGTACTCCTCGAACGGCTTCTCGACGGCAGAGTAATCGCAATCCCAGTAGCGCTCGATGTTCATCTTGCCGGTCGGGATATCGACGGTAAAGTAGTGCGCCGGCGGCAGCTTGTAGACACCCTCGAAGAAGGTCTCCTCGGTTGCCGAATACTGCAGCGTCATGTACGGACGCAGGGCCTTTTTGTTGACAGCCTTGTGGAAGTGCGGGTAGTCCAGGAAGCTCTTGATCTCGGAGCCAAAGAGCACGCCCGGAGCGCCGTCGCCCGCATCGGCCATGGGATAGTAGTAAAGCGGCTTGATGCCAAAGATGTCGCGGGCGCCAAAAAGCTTGTTCTTCTTTTTGTCCCAGATGACGAAGGCGTACATACCGCGCAGGCGATCGAGGACGGCCTCGCCCCACTCCTCGTAGCCGTGCAGGAGGCTCTCGGTGTCGGCGCCGCAATGGAACTTGTAGCCCTTGGCTTCGAGCTCGGAACGGAGTTCTTGGAAGTTGTAGATCTCGCCGTTAAAGACGATAACGACGCTACCGTCCTCGTTGGCCATAGGTTGGGCGCCAGCCTCGGTCAGGTCGAGGATCGACAGGCGGCGGAAGCCGAGGGCAACGCGGCCGTCGATAAACTGACCGCCCATGTCGGGACCGCGATGGACGATGCGGTCCATCATCTTGGTGAGCACCTCGGATTGGTTATCCGTCCCACCGACAAAACCGACAAAACCGCACATATACTATCCCCTCTGCTGTTGCTGGGCATCAAATCGAATCAGTAGCTTTTGAGTATACCCGAGGGCGTAAAGAGGGGCGGAATGTTCAGGCAATCTCAACTGAATCAGCTCCGCTGTGACACGCGCGAGTTACCTTTAATGGATATGAGGTGAATGAGGCGATTGTTTTGCTATACTCTCTCCGCACGGGCGATTGGCGCAACGGTTAGCGCAGGTGCTTTACACGCACAAGGCTGGGGGTTCGAATCCCTCATCGCCCACCACTGATTTGATAGGCTCCCAGCAATGGGAGCCTTTCTTTTTTGGGCCCAGTGCATGGGATTCGAACCCGACAGGGTGCGGAGCTGAGGAAACGCGCAAGCGTTTTCCAGCGCAGCACGCGAGGAGCGGAGCGACGAAGCGGGACGCGGGCGGCGCCAGCCGCACGCGGACATCCCTCATCGCCCACCACAGAATTGGAAACGGTCCTCGCAAGGGGACCGTTTTTGCTTGCGCCCGGTGCATGGGATTCGAACCCGCCAGCACGTCTGTCACAAAGGCCGTGGCCAAATAATGGCAAAAATGAGTACTGCTACTTTGTTTGCAACATATAAAAAGATAGTATTTGCTTAAGTTACGCAGCATATGTCCATTATTAGGACTAACAGTTGGATCAAAATCGTGCATTCATCGCCATTTCGAGGTAGCGCGCAGAGATGTGGTGTAAGAGGCGGGGCATACCCCGCCTCTTCCCTTTCTTGAAAGGGAGGGGACACCGCCTAGAATTCGTCGTTG
>UQVD01000055.1 GCA_900544385.1 uncultured Collinsella sp. | reverse complement strand
TCTACACACTGCATATCGTCGGCAGCGTCAGATGTGTATAAGAGACAGATACGGCGGCTGACCAGCGGCTCGCCGCCCGTCAGGCGCACGCGGCGAATGCCCTCCCCCGCTACCAGGCGCACAAAGCGGGCGATTTCCTCGGCACTGAGCAGCTCATCGTGTGCACGGGGCGCCACGCCATCGGCCGGCATGCAGTAAATGCAGCGGAAATTGCACTTGTCGGTAACGGCAATGCGCAGGTAGTTGATATCGCGGCCAAAACCGTCATGTTGCACGTGCCCGTCCACGCAGCCCTCCCCTCACGCGGCGTTTTATTCTTCGGAAAACATAATACCCCACGAGAGAATCATTCCGACACCCGTACGACAGGACAGGTCGCTTCGAGCAAGACCGGCTTCCCAAGCCCATCCTCTGCACAGACCATCACAACATTCGATGCTTTTCCCGTTTTTAGCGAAAAACGTCGAATGTTGTGATGGTTTGCCTGCCCACGGCACCCCGTAGAGGGACCAAAACGTCCCTAAAGGCCGCCGTCCCAGTGCCGAATCACGAATTCTCGCAGATCGTTCTGCCGTTTCTGGAACGCTTCGCTTCGGTCGCACTTAAGGCCCATAGCGAGCGCGATGGCGTTCATCGCCCGGTGCAATTGCAGCTGATTGGCAAACTGGGTCCCGGTGAGGACGATCATCCTAAAGCCCAGCGCGCTCAGCACGGTCATACGCTCCGCATCCGACGCGCTGCGCTGTTTATCAAGATGGTCCGAGCCGTTGTATTCAATCCCCGTACCGCTCGCAGGCGCATATACGTCGATCTCGAAATACCCGGCCTTTGCAAGATACTTGAACTCGTTGGGAACATCGACCCGATGGTTGAGCTCGATCTTGGCGTATCCCAGCCCGCCCTGGGAACGTTTTGCTACGACCATGATTGCGGTGGCCGTCTCCATGGGCGACCGCGCGCCATCGTGCACGCGCTTGAGCACGGCGGCCGCGCGTATAGCCCCCTGACGAGATCGGTTCTCATTGCAATAAGCAATCAAGTCGGCAACGGTATACCTCTGCCCCATCTCGATATAATCGCCTGTCGACAGATGATTCAAATGGTATCGGGCGCAGATTTCGTAGCCATATTCCAGCTGCTCGGGCTCGCTCATCCACGAACCCGCTTGGACAAAGCACATGGCTTCATCAACCACCAGAAGGCCCTCCGCCACCTCGATAAGATGGCCTGGAGGTATCGGCGCCCCAAACACGTGGCACCTAAATCCAGCCGGCGTCGAGCGCTCAAAATCGAAGTTGACGAGCGTGTCGATATGATCGAGCTCTTCTCGTGGAATACCGAGCGAGACCAGATAGTCGGTAACAATCCCAACTGCCGTTGAAGCCCTCGGCCCCTTGGCATCGAGTCCCAATTTGGGCAGGTTCGCGGTCGACTCCGCCTCGTTGGCAAGCGAGTCCTCATCGTATAGGCTGCTTGCTCGCGAGAGCGGCTCGGACGGGCGCGCCACGTTGTGGTACAGCCAGGCAGTCTTATGGGACAGGACGATCGGCAGGTCCATGAGCCCTCCAATGGAGTCGGATAACCAACCTTATTCCCCTGCTCACGGGTTCGCACACCTTCGTGCGCAAGAAAGCGATTCCACCCGGTCGAGTGGCAGAAAAACCATCACAACATTCGATGCTTTTCCCGATTTTGGCAAAAAACGTCGAATGTTGTGACGGTTTGAGGCGAGGTGAGGGGCACGGAGAGATCAAAGCATCGTGCTCGAACGGGTTAATCCAGCTCTTTTAAGCCATGCGCCAGCTGCCAGTACTCGCCGTGCTGGGCGAGCAACTCTTCGTGCGTGCCGCGCTCGATGATGCGGCCGTGTTCGAGGACCATGATGGCGTCGGCGTCGCGGACAGTGGACAGGCGGTGCGCGATCATAAACGTGGTGCGACCGCGCATGATGCGGTCCATACCGCGCTCGATGAGCTTTTCGGTACGCGTGTCAATGGAGCTCGTGGCCTCGTCCAGGATGAGCACCGGCGGATCGGCGACGGCCACGCGCGCGATGGCGAGCAGCTGACGCTGACCCTGCAACAGGTTGGCGCCGTCGGCCGTGACCGGTGTGTCGTAGCCCCGCGGCAGGCGGCGGATAAACGAGTCGGCGCAGGCGGCCTCGGCAGCGGCGCGCACCTCCTCGTCGGTCGCGTCGAGCTTGCCAAAGCGGATGTTCTGCGCAATGGTGCCGCTAAACAGGTGCGTGTCCTGCAGCACAATGCCGAGCGACCCGCGCAGGCTGGCCTTGGCAATGTGCTTGACGTCGATGCCGTCGTACGTGATCTCGCCGTCATCGACCTCGTAGAAGCGGTTGATGAGGTTGGTAATGGTCGTCTTGCCGGCGCCCGTGGAGCCCACAAACGCAATCTTTTGCCCCGGCTTGGCAAACAGGTTGAGGTCCGTGAGCACGCGGGCGCCCGGCACGTAGGAAAAGTCCACGGCATGGAAGCGCACGTCGCCGGCAAGCGGGACCAAGCCGCACGTGAGCTCGATGCCGTCGGCGGCCACCGCGCGGCCCGACTCATCAACGGCTGCCACGTCATGCAAATGCCCGTAGACGCCCACGCCCTGGCCCTCGGGAATCTTCCACGCCCACGCGGCGTCGCCCGTCTGCACCAGCTCCACGCAGCCCTCGTCCACCTCGGGCTCAAGGTCCATGGCGGCAAACAGGCGCTCGGCACCGGCCAACGCGTTGAGCAAGAAGTTGCCGAGCTGCGTAAACTGGTTGATGGGCATGGCGGCCTGGCGCACAAAGACCAGGTAGCTCGCGAGCGCACCTACGTCGGCGAGCCCCTTGATGCAGAGCATGCCGCCCGCCACGGCGACGATGGCATAGTTGACGTAGCCAATCACGACGGTCATGGGCACCATGGAGTTGGCATAGCTCACGGCGGCGGTACCGGTGCGGCGAAGCTCGTCGTTGCGGCAGGTGAAGCCGGCGACATTCGCTGCCTCACGGTTAAAGACCTTGATGACCTTTTGGCCCGAGACCATTTCTTCGATATATCCGTCCAGGTCGCCAAGCGATGCCTGCTGGGCAGCAAAGAAACGCTTAGAGCGCGCGCCCGAGTAGCGCGCATACAGCACAATGGCCGCATCGCACACGAGTGTGATAATCGTGAGCTGCCAGTTAAGGATGATGAGCATGGCCGTGGTGCCCACAACCTGAATGGCTGCCTGAATCACGTTGGCAAAGCTGTTGTTGAGCGCCTCGGAGACGGTGTCGACGTCGTTGGTGAAAAAGCTCATGATGTCGCCCGAGCGCGTGCTGTCAAAATAACTGAGCGGCAGCGTCTGGATGTGCGCGAACAGGTCGCGGCGAATATCGGACACCACGTGTTGGGCCGCGCGCACCATGATCTGCGAGTAGCCCAGGGCCGAGAGCACGCCCGCAGCGTAGATGATCGCCGTCAGGATGACCTGCTTGGCAAGCAGTTCCTCCCCGCCCGTGGCCAAACCGTTAACGATGGGGCGCACCATGTAGGTGCCGGCGAGGCTCGCGATGGCGGCGACGGAGGCGAGCACGCCCACCGCGAGCAACGAGAACTTGGCATGCCCCATGTAGGAGAGCAGGCGGCGCACAGTGCGTTTGAGGTCGGCCGGGCGTGCTTGGGCTGCGGTCTTAGGCATGGCGCTCACCCCCTTCCAAGGGCGATCCGCATGCGACGGAGGAAAACGGGTCCTTCGCGCAGTCATCATCGCTGCCGTCGCCGGTGCACGCGTTCCCCGCACACTCCATCTGCGAGGCGTAAATCTCCTGGTATATGTTGTCGCCCGCCAGCAGTTCCTCGTGCGTGCCCACGCCGTGGACACGACCGTCGTCCAGCACCACAATGCGATCGGCATCCATGACGCTCGCGATGCGCTGGGCGATGATGAGCACGGTAGTATCGGGAATCCGAGCGATGTGCTCGCGAATCTTTGCGTCGGTCGCCATATCGACCGCGCTGGTGGAGTCATCAAAAATGAGCACGCGCGGATGCTTGAGCAGCGTGCGCGCGATGCACAGGCGTTGCTTCTGGCCACCCGAGACACCGGCGCCGCCTTGGCCCAACTCGCCGTCCAGCCCGCCGATGCGATCAAGGAACTCGTCCACGCACGCCGCGCGGCAAACCGCGAGGAGCTCATCGTCCGACGCCTGCGGATTGCCCCACTGCAGGTTCTCGCGCACGGTGCCCGTGAACAGCACATTCTTTTGCAGCACAATGCCCACAGCGTCGCGCAAGGCGGCGAGGTCGTAGTCGCGCACGTCGCGTCCGCCCACAAGCACGGCGCCTTCGGTGGCGTCATACAGGCGCGCAATCAGCTGCACAAGTGAGCTCTTGCCCGAGCCCGTGCCGCCGAGGATGCCCACCGTCGAGCCGCTCTCGATGCGAAGGTCGATATGCTCGAGCACATCCTCGGCTGCATCCGCGCGGTATTTAAAGGAAACGTCGCGAAACTCGATACTGCCGTCCGCTGGCGCCGCAATCGCGAGGTCTCCCGCGGGGTTGGCGATAAAGGGCTCCTCATCGAGCACCTCGGCGATACGGCCCACACTCGTAAGAGCGCGCGTGAGCAGCAAAAACACGTTGGAAATCATCATGAGCGAATTCATGATCAGCAGCACGTAGCTCATAAAGCCCGTGAGCGAGCCCACGCCCAGCTTGCCGGCGAGAATCATGCGGCCGCCAATCCACAGGATGGAGAGCGCAGCCACGTACATCGACAGCTGAAACACCGGCAGGTTGAGCACCGCGTTGCCAAAGGTCTTCGTCGCAGTGCCGGCGAGCTCGGTATTGACGGTGTCGAACTTGGCCTCCTCGTGCTCGGTACGAACGTAGGCCTTGACGGCACGCACGGCGGTGAGGTCTTCCTGTACCACGCCGTTGAGGTGGTCCATCGAGGTCTGGAGTTGGCGGTAGAGCGGACTGACGCGATAGGTGATGACGCCCAGTACGATTGCCAGCACGGGCAAGATGATCGCAAAGACGGTGGCGAGCGGGCGCGACAGCATCAGCGCGTAGATAAGGCCGACGATAAGCGTCACCGGGCCGCGCACCATAGGGCGAAAGCCGTTGCCCACAGCATTTTGGATAACGGTGATGTCCGTGGTCATGCGGGTGACGAGCGAGCTGGCGTCGTAGTTGTCCAGGTTACCAAAAGCGAGCGTCTGAATCTTTTTGTACTCGGCCTCGCGCAGGTTAGCGCCTAGGCCCGAGGCAACGCGGGCGGACGTGCGGGCATAACCCAAGCCCAGTACCAGCGAAAGCGCAGCGCACACCAACATGTACGCACCCTGTAGCAGCATGTAGTTGATATCACCCGCAGGCACGCCCACATCGATGATGTTGGCCATGATGACCGGGATAAACAGCTCGAGCACCGTCTCGACCGACACAAAGAACACGCCGAGGATGGCATCGCGACGGTATGCCCCTAGATAGGAAAACAGTATTTTGAGATTGCGCACGCAGGTTCAACCCCCATCAAACGTTGTTCGCAAACGCACGTATTATTGCGCGCCGAATAATGGTGTCAAGTATTCCGAAATCGTTTTCTGCAAGGTTAGCGACGGCGGCGAGTTCTCGTGACGTGTGTCCATATTCACTCGGAATAATGGTGCGCGCGATTTTTTTCGCCCCACTGCCGACACAAACCTTGACTCTACAATCGTTGTAGGGTTTTCACTACACTGGTAGCTAAACGAACCAAGCCAGAAAGCCCCGCCCATGGAACACGACCTCACACGCGGCAATGTCCTTAAGACCATCGCGGTCTTTGCCCTGCCCTATATGCTCTCGTACTTTTTGCAGATGCTCTACGGCATGGCCGACCTGTACATGATGGGGCAGTTTAGCGGCGCCGCCGGCATCACCGCCGTGGGCAATGGCGCGCAGACGCTCTATATCATTACCGTGACGCTCGTGGGCCTGGCCATGGGAACGACGGTGATCGTCGGTCACGCCGTGGGCTCGCGCCGCTTCGATCGCGCCGAAACCGCCATCGGCAACACCATTACGCTCTTTATGGGTGTCTCGGTGGTGCTGGCCGCCGTCTTGCTTGCGCTGTGCCCGCAAATCGTGGCGCTTATTGGCACGCCGGCCGAAGCAGTCGAAGGAACCGCCGCCTACCTGCGTATCTGCTTTATGGGCATTCCCTTTATCGCCGCGTACAACATCCTCTCGGCCATCTTTCGCGGGCTGGGCGATTCGCGCTCGCCTATGTACGTGATTGGCGTGGCGTGCATCATCAACATCGCGCTCGATTTTCTGTTTATCGGCCATATGGGGCTCGGCCCCGTGGGCGCGGCGCTCGGCACGGTGACCGCCCAGACGGCCAGCGTTGCCCTCGCGCTCGTGTGGCTCAAGAGCCGCCGCACGAACATCCACGTTAAGCGCAGCGACCTGCGCCCCCAGCCCGAGGTGCTCGGCAGCATTCTTAAGATCGGCGTGCCCGTGGCCGTGCAGGACGGCTGTATCCAGGTGGCGTTTATGTTTATCACCGTCATCGCCAACCACCGAGGGCTCGTCGACGCCGCTGCCGTGGGCCTGGTCGAAAAGATGATCAGCTTTTTGTTCATTGTTCCGAGCTCCATGGGTGCCACCGTCAGTGCACTCACGGCGCAAAACGCCGGCGCGGGCAAGGGCGATCGCGCGCGCCAGGTGCTCAAGGACGCCATGACGATCTCGGTGGTGTACGGTTGCCTGATCACGGTGCTGATGTGGCTGGTGGCGCCGGCGTTTATTGGCTTTTTTGCCAAGGACGCCGCAGTCGTCGCGGCCGGTACTGGCTATATGCGCAGCTATATTTTCGACGCAATCTTTGCCGGCATCCACATTTGCTTTAGTGGCTTTTTCGCCGCATACGGCAAGAGCTACATCGGCTTTGCGCACAACGTGCTGGCCGTGGCGCTCATTCGCGTGCCGGGCGCGTGGCTGCTGTCGAACGCCTATTCCGATACGTTGTTTCCCATGGGTATCGCCTCGCCGTGCGGATCGATTTTGTCGGCAGTCATCTGTGTTGTCGCGTTTACCGTGCTCAACCGGCGCGGGGCTTTTGACAAGCTGGTGGCGTAGCGGGGCAACGCGAGATCGCCCTCATCGACGACATCATCAGCGACGACCCCACAACCTACGTGACGCAGATCACGATGCCTGTATCGCTAGGCTAGACCGAGCCTCGTCTCCAGCTCGGTCAACGCCTCAAAAGCATCGCGAGACACACCTGCCAAGCGCTCACGTTCCGCAATGCGAATTCGCGCCATCAGGTGCTCTTTTGCCTGCCCTTGGGCGTGCTTCGTGCGCCCTTCCGCCTGCGAGCAATTGCGATTCTCTATATCCATTACGCCACCGGCACCTCGCCGGTAGCCAGAATCTGCTCGAGTGCGTCCTCGTCCAGCACGGGTACGCCCAGCTGCTCGGCTTTGGTGAGCTTGGAGCCCGCTTTGGGACCGGCGACCAGATAGCTCGTCTTCTTTGACACACTGCCCGAAACCTTGGCGCCGAGCACCTTGAGCGCCGCGCCTGCCTCGTCGCGCGTGCGGTTGACGAGCGTGCCGGTGAGCACGAAGGTCAGACCCGCGAGCGGCTGTGCGTCGGCGAGCTCGCCCGCCACGCCAGCGTCGGCTGCGGCTTGCGCATGAGCGGCGCCCAAGTCGACCTCGAGAGACAGGCCCGCTTGGCGCAGACGCTCCAGCACGGCAAGATTTTCGGGCACGGCCAGGAACTGCTTGACGCTCGCCGCAATCTTGGGGCCAATGCCCTCGCACTCGGCAATATCCTCTTCGCTTGCCAAGATGAGCTTGTCAATCGACAGGAATCGCTCGGCGATGACCTCGCCCACGCTCTTGCCCACGTGGCGGATGCCCAGGGCAAACAGCACGCGACCGAGCGGCTGGCTCTTGGACTTGTTGAGCTCGGCGATGATTTTCTCGGCCGTCTTGAGGCCTACCGGAATGGGGTCGCCCTTCTTGACGCCCTTTTTGCTGTTGGAGCTGGCGTACACGCGGCCCGTGTCCAAGCCGGCGATGTCATCGACCGTGAGCTGGTAGAAGTCTGCGACATCGTGGATCAGGCCGGCGGCGATCATCTTGTCGACGATTTCATCGCCTAGGCCGTCGACATCCATGCAGCCGCGACTCACCCAGTGAAGCAGTCGCTCCTTGAGCTGCGCGGGGCAGTCGATGGAGACGCAGCGGTAAGCGACCTCGCCGTCCTCGTGGACCACGGGGCTGCCGCACACGGGGCAGACCTCGGGCATGTGCCAGTCGACCGAATCGGCCGGGCGCTTATCGAGCACCGGGCCCACGACCTCGGGGATTACGTCGCCTGCCTTGTGCACGATGATAGTGTCGCCCTCGCGCACGTTTTTGCGACGGATCTCGTCGATGTTGTGCAGTGTGGCGCGCGCGATGGTGGAGCCGGCGACCGTCACCGGATCGAACTCGGCGACCGGCGTGAGCACACCGGTGCGGCCCACCTGGATGCGAATTTCGCGCAGGACGGTCTGCTTTTCCTCGGGCGGGAACTTAAAGGCAATGGCCCAGCGCGGCGCGCGGGCGGTAAAGCCCAAGTCGAGCTGCTGCTGGAAACTATCAACCTTTACGACCACGCCGTCGATGTCGTAATCGAGGTCACCGCGGTGCTCGAGGGCCTGGGCGCAGAACTCGTGGACCTCGGCCGGCGTGGCGCAGCGTGCCACGTTGGGGTTGACGCTAAAGCCGGCGCTGCGCAGCCAGTCCAGAAACTCGCGCTGGCTGTGGACGTGCAACGGGTCGGTATCGGCGATGGCGTAGATAAAGGTGGCCAGATCGCGGCGTGCTGTGACCTTGGGATCCTTTTGGCGCAGGCTGCCGGCGGCGGCGTTGCGCGGGTTGGCGAAGGGGTCGCGGCCCTCGGCATCGGCCTCGTCGTTCAGACGAACAAAGCTGCCCTTAGGCATGTAGACCTCGCCGCGCACCTCAATGGTGCGCTCGCGGTCGGCGCCCATGTGGGCGAGCGCCGGTTCGGACAGGTGCATGGGCACATCCTTGATGGTGCGCACGTTGAGCGACACATCCTCGCCCGTGGTGCCGTCGCCACGTGTGGCCGCACGTACGAAGGTGCCGTTTTGGTAAGTAAGCGCCACGCCCAGACCGTCGATCTTAAGCTCGCAGGTATAGGTGACGCTACCGGCACCGAGCGCATCCTCGGTGCGCTGGAGCCATGCGTCGAGCTCGTCCAGATCCATGGCATCATCCATGGAATACATGCGCGCCATATGCGTGACCGGCGTAAACTGCTCGCTCACGTAGCCGCCCACGCGCTGGGTATAGCTATCGGGCGTCACCAGGTCGGGGTAGGTCGCCTCGATTTCCTGCAGCTCAACGAGCATTTTGTCAAAGGCAGCGTCCGTGATCTCGGGCGCATCGAGCATGTAGTAGCGATAGGCGTGGTAGTCGAGCTCGTGGCGCAGCTCGGCCGCGCGCGCTGCCGCCTGGGCACGGGCATCGACCGGTGAAGCGGTATCCGTGCTCGCGGGTGTTTCGGTATCGATGTCCACGCCGTCACCAAACAGGCTCGATTGCTCCATAGCGGCACTCCTTCGCTCGATTTCAAACGGATACAAGAGTACCACCGGTCACCATGGCGCCGAATAGCCCTTTCGAACCGCACCAAATCGGCAGCCGACGGACCGGGGTGGATCGCACGATCAAACCATGCTCTTATCAGCTTTAAATGATCCGTTTTCCTCCGTCCCCAACGGATCAATAAGAAAAGAGGGGCTGTCCCGCGTTGGTGGGACAGCCCCTCTGGCATTGGTATGTGCGAAACGGCTCGCTAGAACCCCTGGCCGTAACCTTGACCCTGGCCCTGCTGGCCCAGCAGCTCCTCCAGATACTGGCGCAGCTGCTCGTCGGTAATACCGCCGTTGCCGGTATCGGTCGAACTGTCGTCCTGCTGCTGGTTCTGCAGCTCTTCATCGGAGCCCAGCTCGACGGTGACCTTCTTCTCTTCCTTGCCGCGCATGAGCGTGATCTCGACCTTCTCGCCCACCTCGTGGCTGCGCAGTGCGATGATCAGGCCATCGGCGCTCGTGATCTCGTCGTCGCCCAGCTTGGTGATGACGTCGCCCTCCTGAATTCCGGCCTTAGCAGCAGGACCATCCTCAACGACGCTCGCCACATACGCGCCGCTATCGGTGCTCAGCTTGTTGGTACGGGCGTTGAGCGCGTTGACGCTCGAAAGCGTAGCGCCCAGGTACGGATGAACCGGCGTCTTGCCGTCGATGATCTGGTCGGCAATGTTCTTGGCGTAGTTAACCGGAATGGCAAAACCCACGCCCGAGCTGGAGCCCGAATAGCTCTCGATGAGCGAGTTGATACCCACGAGCTCGCCATTGTCGTTGACGAGCGCGCCGCCGGAGTTGCCTGGGTTGATGGCGGCATCGGTCTGGATCATGTTGGCATAGATGGTGTTACCGCTGGTAGAGCTCATGGCCGTGGAGCGGTAGAGCGCCGACACGATACCCGTGGAGACAGACTGCTCGTTGCCAAACGGCGAACCGATCGCCATGACCCACTCGCCCACGTTGAGCTTGGAGGAGTCGCCGATCTCGATCGGGGTAAGCTTGGAGGCATCGGCATCCTTGAGCTTAATGACGGCGAGGTCGCTCGAGGCATCGTTGCCCACGAACTCGGCCTCGTAGGTGGTGCCGTCGTCCATGGTGACCACGTACTGGTCGTAGCCGTCGACCACGTGGTTGTTGGTGAGGATGTGGCCCTCGGTATCGAGCACGACGCCCGAACCGACGCTGCCCGAGCTGTCCGACTCATCAGCAGACTGCGAAAGCGAGCCATTCTGGCTGCCGCTCGAAGTGGCGGTAATGGAAACCACGGAGGGCAATGCCTTGGCAGAAACGGCCTCGGCCAGCGTGGTGTCCTCGGAGTCGATCGTAATCTTTTGCGTCGACGAACCCGAAGCACCCGCCGTCACGGCATTCTTTCCGCCACCGATATCGAGCGTGCCGCTCATAATGAGCGCAATGACCAGCAAGGCTCCGCAGGCACAGCCGGCGAGTGCCGTAATAAAGATCGGCAGCTTTTTGGTCTTGGTCTTGACCACCGTGTGCTTGTTTACAACCTGCTGACCGCCCAGCGGCTTGCCGGTCTGTGTGTCGTAAGCCTGCACGTAGGGAATGTTGCTGCCGGCAGGCGTCGACTCCACCTGCACACGCGGCTGCTGCTGGGTCTCGCCGGCGTTGCCCGCATCCTGGGGATGCTGGGAATCGTACTCGCTCATAGCTGCGATCCTTTCGTCAAATAACCAAAGGCCCGCCAAACATGTGGCGGGCCATCATTGTTCACGTTGAGTTGTACCCCAATATGCGGGCGAACGTGTATGAGAACGCAATCTTTTAGGAAGGCTTAAGTTCTGCCGCAGACCCGAAAGGAACCCGCATCTGCGGCAAAACCACCACGAAGGTGCCTGTCCCCTTTGTGGTGGAAATCTAGTCCTTAAACAGATAACCCACGCCACGGACGGTGGTGATATGTGCTGCGATCTGCGGGCCCACCTTGGAACGGATGCGTCGAATGTGCACGTCGACGGTGCGCGTGCCGCCGCAGTACTCAAAGCCCCACACGCGGTGCAGCAGTACCTCGCGGCTGTAGGCGCGGTTGGGGTGCGTCGCCAAAAAGCTCAGCAGCGAGTACTCCATCAGCGTCAGGTCGATGGGCTCATCATCGAGCGTCACCTGGTAGGTAGCCAGGTTAATCTCGAGGTTATCGATGTTGAGCACATCGTCGGCGGTGACGGTCTCCTCCTCGCCCATCAGGCGCTGCGCACGAGCCTTGAGCTCGTTGGGTGTCGCCGTGGGGCATACAAAGTCGGCATGCGCGTGATTGGGCAGGCGCAAGGTACCGAGCGCCTCGTCGTCGACGATCACCAACATGGGGACGCCGCCACGATCGTCAAGCCACTTGGCAATCTGATCGATACGGTCGCTGCGGATGCCGTCGGAATCGAGAATCAGCAGGTCAAAGTCGTGCGCCGCAGTCGGCGAATCGGGGGTTGCCAGGCTCACCTCGACACCCAGGGTGGTCGTCAAGCTGCGGGCAAACTCGTGGAAGCGCGTCGTGCGCGCCATGAACAGGGCACTCTTTTCGGACATATCGGCCTCCAAAGAAATGAGCTCAATCGTACTGGAACAAGCCAGCGCGATTAGGAGTTCGCCAGGTAGTGCTTGATCTCCCACTCGGTGATCGTAGACTCAAACTTATGCCACTCGTCGCGCTTCTTTTTGAGGAAGAAACTGTGGATGTGCTCGCCGAGGGCATCCTTCATAAACTGCGAGTCCTCAAACACGTCGAGCGCCTCTTTGAGCGAGCGCGGCAGCGGCGTGTAGCCGGCCTCGAGCATCTGGCGGTCGGTAAGCTTGAGCGTCTCGGCCGTTGCCTCGGGCGGGAGCTCCAGCTTGCGCTCGATGCCGTCGAGACCAGCCGCCAGCGTGACGGCGTTGACCAGGTACGGGTTGGCCATGGGATCGGGACTGCGCAGCTCGATGCGCGTGGACAGCTGCTTGCCGGGCTTGTAGACCGGGATGCGGACCATACTCGCGCGGTTGCGCAGGCCCCACGTGGCGTACTGCGGCACGGAGTCGCCGCCCGTGGTGATGCGCTTGTACGAGTTGACCGTGGGGTTGGTGATAGCGCTGATCTCGCGCGCGTGCGCCAGAATGCCGGCCATGTAGTGTTTGGCGATGTCGGAAAGATGGTACTTCTCGTCGTCCTCGCCCCAAAAGACATTGTTGCCGTCGTGGTCGAATAGCGACTGGCACAGGAACATGGCGCTGCCGTCCTCGCCCGCCAACGGCTTGGGCATAAAGGAGGCGTGGCAACCGCTCTCGTAGGCCTGCTGCTTAATGATGAGTTTGGCCGTGGTGATGGCATCGGACATGCTCAGGGCCTCGGCGTGGCGCAGGCTCATGCCGTGCTGCGAGCGGCCGGCGGCGTGGAAGGTGTACTCCACGGGCACGGACATCTTCTCGAGCGTGAGGACCGTGTTGCGGCGCAGGTCGCGGGCGGCATCGCTCACCGAAAGATCGAAGTAGCCCACGTTGTCGAGCGGCTCGGGGGTGTGCTCGTCGGGGAAGTAGTAATACTCCAGCTCGGCGCCCACGTTGAGCAGATAGCCAGCCTTCTCGGCCTTGTAGAACATGCGGCGCAGGGCATCGCGTGGATCGCCGGCAAAGGGCTTGCAATCGGGAGTGCACACGTCGCAGAACACACGGGCGACGCCGTTGTGGCTCGGGCGCCACGGCAGGATCTGGAAGGTCGAAGCATCGGGGAACGCCAGCATGTCGGCTTCCTCGGGCGTGGCAAAGCCCTCGATAGCGGAGCCGTCAAAGCCAATACCCTCCTCAAAAGCGACCTCGAGGTCCTCGGGGCTAATGGCAAAGTTCTTGAGGCGGCCGAGAATGTCGACAAACCACAGACGCACAAAGCGGATATCACGCTGCTCTACGGAGCGGAGTACGTAATCGATGTTCTGCTGGTTCATGTCGCTCCCCTTTCTTTCGGGCGGGTTTCGACTGGTCTATATCGCAGATACTATCGCAGAAAAATGTTTCCGCAGGGTTAAAGCGTATCAAGCGCTCAAAAAACGTGTGCGAACAGGCAGTTACGAACGAGCGGCTAGCGCGAAGTTGATGCGCGATGTTCGATGTGACCGGGGACTGTCTCTTATACACATCTGACGCTGCCGACGATATGCAGTGTGTAGA
>UQVD01000054.1 GCA_900544385.1 uncultured Collinsella sp. | reverse complement strand
AGCCCCTTGCGGCGTAGTTCTTATTTAAGACGTCCAAGTTTTGGGGTGCAGTTCAACGAGAGACGCAGGGCCGCTTTGCATTGCAGTAAAGCTAACGGCTACGAACGGCGCGGCTCGGGAACCACGAGCCTATCGGGGCTCGCGCCCTCGGCATCCATCAGGCTCACGTAGCGAATCGACGGATCCCCATACATCGCGTAGTAATAATTGCCCGTGCACGCGCTAAAGCATCCGGTGTAGATAGTCTTCTCGAACTTGCCATCGCCCATCCTGGACGCCCCCTCAATCATCACCACGCCCTCGAGCGAGCGGAACATGCGAACGACGTTTTCGGTCTCGCTCTCCTTTTGCGGGTAATTGGCATTGAGGTACGCCGCCTTTACAAAACGGCTCGGCGAATAGCAATCGCCCGGAATGCCGCGCATGCCGGCACCGGCTCCATAGGGCTTGAGCTCGGCACCACGCCATGTCGCCGTCTGCGGAAAATCGCTTGTGGCGGTGATATAGGTGCGCAGGTTTTCCATGTGCCACGGGAAGGTCGGCTGGTTGGCAAGGGTGTCGACCGGATCGTCGTATACATGCAGGCCGTCAGCCATCATCTCGACCACGATGCTGCGCTGGCTGTCGCCGATAATCCAATGGAGCAGCGACACGCCCAGCCCCTCTCCGGCAGATTTGGCGACAATCACCGTGTCGCGCAGCGCGGCCTCGACCTCATCGACCGTCGAGAACGTCGCTGCCACCCATAGGGGGAACTCATAGGCCGCGATATTGGTCTTTCCATCAACCGGACCCTCGGCATACTCGGCATAGCCGGGAAAGTTTAGCCCCGCCACAGCCAGACCCGCATCGTTACCGCAATCGAAGAACATGGGATAGTTCTTGTAATCGATGCACATACCGATCACCGCGTGTGCCGCTGTCGCGTCGTCGATAAACGAATACGGAACGTGAAACCCGCGCGGCATCACGCGAACCTGTTGGCCGTAGTCAAAGCTCCAGTCGAGGTTGCGGCCTAGATACATGTGACCAGAATTATCGGTAAATCGAATGCTCGTACACATAGCGCCTCCTAGCTTTACGTTCCCGCTAAGGTTATTGTCTCCAAACAAAAAGGCGCTAAACACAAAGGCCCGGACATGACAACAATGTCACGCCCGGACCAAAAGAGACGAAGTGCGGTGCTTTGGTCCCCTTAGACCAACTTTCCTAGACAGTGGTCAATCATGTGCTGGATCATCTGTGCCTCAAAGCCCGCGTAGTCGCGGCGGCACTCCTTCATCTTGCCGTCGACGATCTGATCAAAGGCGACCTTGCACTTGATGTAGCGCGTGGACTTGGTGACCTCCTCGTGCGTCAGGCAGCTCTCCTCCATCTTGCTGGCTCCCAGGCCAAACACCAGACGGGGGTTATAGAGCACGTGGGGCTCGCCGGCGTCGTCCAGATAGACGCAGACCTTCTTGGTAACGCCAATCTGGTTGGCGGCCAAGCAGCCGGCATCGTCGAGCGACTTGATGGTATCGATCAGGTCCTGAGCAACCGACTCGTCCTCGACGGTCGCAACCTCGCAACGCTGGGACAGGATAGCCTCGTCGCGGCAGAGCTCTTTAATCATACGTTCCTCCATAGGGGTCGTTGTAACCGCTTAAGTATACGGTACCTACACAATTTCATGCGAAAGATACCGCCCGTCCGTTACAAACCGCCGAACATCAACATGCGAGGAACACCAACTTCACAAAGGCGATATAGTGGGTTGGTTCGTGTCAATCGGCCTAAACTCGGGGCCGAACAAGGAAAGGGTATGCATGGACGAACTGTTTCACGTCAGCGAGCGCAAGTCCACAATCGGGACCGAACTTCGCGCTGGACTGACAACATTCCTGGCGATGGCCTACATCATCGCCGTCAACCCCGCGGTGCTCTCGGGCGCTGGCATCGATGCGGGAGCGCTCGCCTGCGCCACCTGCCTGGGCGCCGGCATCATGACCATCTGCATGGGCATCTTCGCCAACCGCCCGCTCGCCTGCGCGTCGGGCTTAGGCGTTAACGCGATGATCGCTGGAATCGCCACCACCGTCTGCGGCGGTGACTGGCACGTGGCCATGAGCGTCATCTTCCTTGAGGGCGTCGTCATCTTGCTGCTCGTGCTTTGTGGCCTGCGCGAGGCCATCATGGACGCCATCCCGGTTGTCCTGCGTCACGCCATCTCGGTGGGTCTGGGCCTGTTCATCGCCATGATTGGCCTGTGCGATGCCGGCATTATCACCGCTGGCGCCGGTACACTCGTCGGTCTGGGCGACATCACCTCCCCCACCTTCATCGTCGGCATCATCTCCATCCTGGTGACAGTCGCCCTCGCCTGCCGCAACGTCCCCGGCTCGCTGCTCATCGGCATCGTCGTCGCCGTCATCGCCGGTATCCCCCTAGGTGTGACCCAGGCTCCGACCGGTATCATCGCCCCGCTCGACTTCTCGAGCATCGGTGGCCCTATCGCCGACGCCGGCGGCGTGCCCGCCATCGTCAAGGTCCTTACCGACCCCGCGCTCCTCGTCATCTCGTTCTCGCTGCTCATGAGTGACTTCTTCGACACCATGGGCACCGCGATGGCCGTGGCCAAGCAGGGCGAGTTCCTCACCGACGACGGCAACGTCGAGAATATCAAGGAGATCTTGATCGTCGACTCCGCCGCCGCTGCTGTGGGCGGTTTCATGGGCGTCTCCTCCATCACCACCTTCGTCGAGTCCACCTCTGGCGCTGCCGACGGTGGCCGCACGGGTCTCACCTCCGTCACCACCGGCGTGCTGTTCATTCTCGCCGCGTTCTTCTCCCCCATCGTCACCATCGTTTCCAGCGCCGCCACCTGCGGTGCTCTGGTCTACGTCGGCTACCTCATGATGAGCGAGGCCTCCGAGATCGACTGGTCCGACGTGTCGCAGGGTTTCCCGGCGTTCATGATTGTCGCCGGCGTGCCCTTCACCTACTCCATCTCTGCCGGCATTGGCCTGGGCTTTATCGCCTACGTGGTCGTCGCGCTCTTTAAGGGCGAGGCCTCCAAGATCAAGCCGCTCATGTGGATCGCAGCCCTCGCCTTCCTCGTCTACTTCTTCGTGGCGTAACGGCATAGTCTGCTAAAGCAAAACAACAAGGCGCGGAGTCGCATCGAGCGGCTCCGCGCCTTTCTTTTAGCGTCTGCCCCCGTGCCAGCGTGCGACAATTGAGGCTGTCAATATCACAACACCGAGAGAAGCCTGCCTTGGAAGCGCATCATAAGCAGATAACCGTTTATTCAGAGTGTGCGGAGGGCGCGCCCGTCATCTACCTCCCCGTTGTCATGGGCGACGGTAGTGAAGTCTACGAGCGCTGCCGAGAGCTCGACTGCCCGCCGTTTACCCTTGTCGCCATTGGAGGGCTCGATTGGAATCGCGAGCTGAGCCCCTGGGCATGCGACGGAACTATACGAGATGCCGAGCCCTTTGGCGGACAGGCTGCTGGTTTTCTTGACGAGTTGTTGAAGCAGATAATCCCCCAGGCCGAATCATCGCTCCCGCAACCGCCTGCCTGGCGCGGCGTTGCCGGCTACTCGTTGGCGGGTCTTTTTGCACTGTGGGCACTTTGGCAAACAGATGTCTTTGAGCGCGCAGCGAGTGCATCGGGGTCGCTGTGGTTCCCTGGCTTTATCGACTACGCGCGCGAGCGCACGATGACAGCTACGCCCGACGCCGC
This sequence comes from uncultured Collinsella sp., assembly GCA_900544385.1. Lineage (GTDB taxonomy): Bacteria > Actinomycetota > Coriobacteriia > Coriobacteriales > Coriobacteriaceae > Collinsella. The sequence goes on along the minus strand of UQVD01000054.1, from coordinate 10,466 downwards.
CTATCTGTCGCTCGGTAAAAAGGAAACCAAGACGCCCAACCGCATGATGCGGCACGTACTCGACGATACGCACGCGATGGAAGAGTTGCTTATCGAGCGTGACATTCCAACAACGCTGGAGCTCAACCCCGGCAATCACTTTGCCCAAACTGACCTGCGCATGGCGCGCGGCATCCACTGGATACTGACGCATTAAAAATGGCGTCCACGCGCATATGTAGGCCGAGCGGGAACATGCGCGGGCGGCCGAGCGACGATGCATCGTAGATGGCATCGGTGACGGCGGGCGTCGAGGATTGGGACATGAAAGTCCTTTCATGATGGAAGGGCGATCAGGCATATCGAATAACCTGCCCGAACGATACGATCCGAACCACTGTACGTGATACGCCATGTCTCGCACGCGCCGTCACCTGTGAACGGTAGCGCTACTTCCAAACACGCTCGGCAATGCGCTTGACCAGCGCGATCTTTGCCCATTGCTCATCCTCGGTCAGCTTGTTGCCAATCTCGCAGCTGGCAAAGCCGCACTGGGGCGACAGGTACAGATTCTCGAGCGACACATACTTTGCGGCCTCGTGGATACGTTCGACGATAACGTCCTCGTCCTCAAGCTCAGCCGCCTTGGTGGTCACCAGGCCCAGCACGACCTTCTTGCCGGGAGCAACGTACTTGAGCGGCTCAAAGCCACCGGCGCGTGGCGTATCGAACTCAAGGTAGAACGCGTCGACGTTCTCACGCGCAAACAGGTACGGAGCGATAGGGTCGTAGCCGCCCTCAAAAGCATAGGTGGAGTGATAGTTGCCGCGGCACACGTGCGTGTTAATGACCAGGTCGTCGGGCTTGCCCTCGATGGCGGCGTTGTTGAGCGCCACGCCCAGCTCGCTTACCTTTTGCAGGTCGACCGGGCTCATGCCGGTTTTGGCGACAAAATCGGTATCGCAGTAGATGCCCCAGGTGCAGTCATCAAACTGGATGTTGCGGCAGCCTGCTGCGTACAGGTCGGCGATCACCGTGCGATAAGCGGCTGCAATGGCGTCGGCAAGTTCCTCGTCGGTCTTATAGACGGCACGCAGGCTCTCCTGCTGGCCATCGCAGCGATCGAGCGTGACCTCAGAGAACGTCTGGATCGGCGCCGGAATGGTCTGGCGTGCGACCTGGCCCTCCTCCTCAAGCGCCTTGACGAACTTAAAATGCTCGACGAACGGGTGGTTCTCGCCGCTAATGGGACCGGTAACCACGGCGGTGTCGGCCGTCGTCTCCTCGTCATGGAACATATAACCCGTGCGTGAGGTGCGGCGCTCAATGCCGTTAAGGCCCCACATAAAATCGAGGTGCCAGTAGCTGCGGCGGAACTCGCCATCGGTGATCACCTGCAGGCCGGCGGCCTTCTGCTTGGCCACCAAATCGCGAATGGCATCGTCCTCGACGGCCTTAAGGCCGGAAGCGTCGAGTTTACCCGCGACATAGTCGGCACGGGCGTCCTTTACAGCCTGCGGACGAAGAAAGCTGCCGACGATATCGGCGCGAAACGGCGCGTTCGGTTGAATCGAAGTGCTCATAGATATCTCCCTTTGCATTGGTTGCTTTACTGGGACAGAGTATGAGCGCTCATATGACCATCGTAAAATATACGTTTATAACAGTTTGATATAGATGTTTCCTATATCAGTCTGGACTGTCATAAAGAGACTTGAACCGTGCGGAGCACAGCAGCCTAGATATGCTGACGAATCGCGTCGATATAGGCCCGACCGTAGCGCGTAAGCGTCGTGTTCTTGCGCGTGATGATGCCAATCTCCATGTACTCGTCCACGTCGAGCGGAATCGAGATAATGCCGGGGCCGTTGAGCTCGTGGCTGATCACGCCCGAGCATACCGTGTAGCCGTTGAGGCCCATGGCCAAATTGAACAACGTCGCACGGTCGCGCACGCGGATATTTTTGCGACGCTCGAACGTCGAGGTCAGCTCCTCGGAATAGTAAAACGAGTTGTAGCTGCCCTGCTCGTAGGACAGGAACGGGTAGTCTTCCAGATCCTCGAGCGTCACGCTGGAGCGGTCCGCCAGCGGATGGTCGGCGCAGACGAAGACATGCGGCGTGGCGCAGAAGAGTCCTTCGAACACGAGCTCGTTGGCCACCAGCATGCGCTCGATGACCTCGCGGTTGTGCTCGGACAGATATAGGATGCCCAGCTCGCTTTTCATGTGCGCGACATCCTCGATAATCTCGTGGGTTTGCTCCTCGCGCAGGGTAAAGTCGTAACGCGCGGCATCGAACTCACGAATCACGTCAACAAACGCGTTAACGGCAAAGGAATAATGCTGGCAGCTCACACTAAAGTGCGGCACCTGCTCGGATGCGCCCTTGTACTTGCCCTCGAGCAGGTCGGCCTGGTCGAGTACCTGGCGCGCATAGCCCAAGAAGGTCTCACCTTCCTCGGACACAACGACGCCCTTGTTAGTGCGCTCAAAGATGTGCACGCCCATCTCGTTTTCGAGATCGCGAATCGATGCGGTAATCGAAGGCTGCGACACAAAGAGACGGCGCGAGGCCTCGGTGATGCTGCCGCATTCGGCAACTTTGACGACATATCTGAGCTGCTGGAGCTTCATGATGGCCTCCCTAGACGTCCGCGATACCCGAACCCACCGCATCCATCTGACGTATAAACGGCGGCATCTCCCCCGTCGCGGCGCAGGCGGCAATCTGATGCAGAGCCCCGGCAACCGCATCGTCTGCCGCAGCGCCGATATGCCAGCGCGCGGCAGCAGTGACGGCCTCGTTGGCATTGGCGACTGCAACGGAGTTGGGAACGGCATCGATCATGGGCAGGTCGTTATCGGAATCGCCAAATACAGCCACCTCGTCGGGCGTCAGGCCCAAGGCGCGCGCCAGCTCCAGCGCAGCGCAGCCCTTGTCCCAACCATCCGGAAGGATGTCGAACAGGCGCACTCGGTTGTTGGGAAACACAAGCGAAAGTTCCGGTACCTCAACGGCAACGCGCTCGCGTAGCTCCGCGAGCTCCTCACGCGAACGGGCACTCCAGATATTCGCCTTAAACACCGGCGCGCCATCGACAACAGGACGGCACGGGGCCTCTTCGCCTTTGAGCCACGCATTACCGCCCGACTCCATGGCGCGACGAACGCGCTCGGGATCGCTCGTCACGCAGTAGGCATCGTTATCCCAAAAGTCGTCACCCAGGCTGTAGACTTTTAGAAATGTATCGTCGGTTTCTTGCTCCAGATAGTCAGCCAAACGTATCAGAGCATCGTTGTCGATTGCGCGCGAAGCGACTACTTCGCCGTCGACAAACATCACCTGGCCGTTACAGAACGCACCGGTCGAAAAACACTCGGAACGGTTTTTGAACATCCAGCCCATCGCGGACGGCTGACGACCCGAAACCGGCCCAAAGTGCAGACCCGCCGCCTGCATGGCATGAATACCCTCAATGGCGTAGTCGCTGGCGCCTTCATGCCCGGCTGGAATCAGCGTATCGTCCATATCGGTCAGCACAAGTTTGATCATAGAGTCCCCCAGTCATTTTCACCGCAACCATTGTAACGGTGCGCTAGTATAGGGAACAACAGATTCGATGCGGGAGTGCCGGCGGTGCAAACCACAAGGCTGAGAGGGCATGGGGCCCAATCCTTTGAACCTGTCAGTTAATGCTGGCGTAGGGAGCATGCCGCCTTTACAGGGGCGCTGTCTATGCACAGCGCCCCTTTTCTATGCCAAGGAGGCATGTGCAGTGATTGATTCGGAACAGCTTAAGCAAAATGTGGTCAAGGCCGTGGAGGAGATTCGCGCCACCAATCCGATGGCAGGCTCCATCACCAACACGGTGACGATCGACTTTGTCGCCAACGCGCAGCTCGCCGTGGGCGGATCGGCCGCCATGGTCTATCTGCCCGACGAGGGCGAGGCGCTCGTTGCCGGCGGCGGCGCCATCTATCTCAACATGGGCACGCTCTTCCCCATCTACGAGCAGACGATTCCCCGCGCGGCGAAGGCGGCACACGACGCCGGCAAGCCCTGGGTGCTCGATCCGGTGGGCCTGGGCATCGGTAGCCTGCGCACCCAGTTGGTAAACGAGCTCAAGCAGTATAAGCCCGCCATCGTGCGCGGCAACGCCTCCGAGATTATCGCGCTCGCCGGCCTATGGGGTCTTGAGGGCGAGGCGGCCGATCTGAGCCGCGTACGCGGTGTCGATACCACCGACACGGTAGACGCCGCCCGCAATGCCGCGGTGGCGCTCGCCCGCTACACCGGTGGCGCCGTAGTCGTCTCGGGCGAAGTCGACCTGATCACCGACGGCACGACCGTGGCCAAGTCCCACGGCGGCAGCCCGCTCATGTCCAAGATCACCGGCTGCGGCTGCTCGCAGGGCGGCGTGCTGGCCGTGTATGCCTGCGCCGCCGATCCGTTTACGGCAGCCGTCTGCGGTACCGCCGTCTACAACGTCGCTGGCACGCGTGCTGCCGCCGTCGCCGATGCCCCGGCGAGCTTTAAGGTCGCCTTTATCGACGAGCTCTACCGCGCGAGCGCCCAGGACATCGCCGATAACCGACTCGAGCTCGAGGAGGCATAAGCCATGTCCGAGCCCGCAACCAATGCCGGCATGAACACGCTCGTCGCTGTGGCCATCGCCCCATGCGGCACCGGCGATGAGCTATCCGCCGAGGTCGCCGAGGTCGTGCGCGTCATTCGCGAGAGCGGCCTTCCCAACCGCACCACCTCGATGTTCACCGAAATCGAGGGCGACTGGGACGAGGTCATGCAGGTCGTGCGCGACGCAACCTTTGTGTTGGCGAGCAAGGGCATCCGCACCGAAGTCGTGCTCAAAGCCGATATTCGACCCGGATTTACCGACACCATGACCGGCAAACTCGAGCGCATGGAAGCACAGATCAAAAAGCAGGAGGAAGCACGATGAGCATCCGCGACAACCTTGATATCTCGGCCTATCTGGTACTCGGCCCCGAAAACACGCTCGGGCGCCCCGTGGGCGATGTGGTGGCCCAGGCACTCGATGCCGGCTTTACCTGCATCCAGGTGCGCTCCAAGGTGGCAAGCGCCCGCGAGATCATTGCGCTGACCGGCGACGCCGCGCAGGCAATCGCTCAGGCCGGCAAGACCGGTCAGGTCGCCTTGCTGATCGACGACCGTCTGGACTGTGTGCTTGCCGCACGCGAGCAGGGTATTGCCGTCGACGGCGTGCACGTGGGCCAGAGCGACATTCCCGTCGAGGTCTGCCGCAAGCTTCTGGGCCCCGATGCCATCGTGGGCCTTTCGGCCCGTTGCGAAGAGATGCTCGAGTACGTCAAGACCGCCGACATGAGCCTGGTCGACTACCTGGGCATCGGCCCGCTCCACGAGACCGAGACCAAGCGCGACTGCGGACGCGCGGCCGATGGCTCCATCATCACCAAGAGCTTTGAGGACCTGGCCGCACTCCACGCGGCAAGCCCCGTGCCCATCGTAGTGGGCGGCGGCGTCAAGACGGCCGACCTGCCGCAGCTCAAGGCCACCGGCGTCGATGGCTTCTTTGTGGTGAGCGCCGTCTGCAGTGCCGACGACCCCTACGTCGCCGCCAAGGAGCTTGTCGATACCTGGCAGCAGGCATAGGCATAAGCCGAGCAGCCGATTCGCAGCCTCACATCTTCAGCAATGGAAAGCGCATCCCAGTTTGGACCTCCATTCCGGGATGCGCTTTCCGCCGAGATGGCGGCAGCGGCCTCTACCCTGCCAGATATGTCTCCAGTGCCGGCAAGGTTGCCTCCGCATCGCGGCGACCAATCTGATAGATGCGCTCGAGCTCATCGGGCTCGCGGCACAGCGACGACACTTTCACCGATTCGCTCGGACGCACCACAAAGATATCGCCGGCGGCCTCACGACGTGCCACATCATCGAGCGTGGCATTGTAGACCTCATGCCGATGCTCAAGCGCTGCGACAAACTCCGGATAGTGACGGAACACGCGACGCAGCATGGGCATCACGCTGTTGGGCTGCTTCACAAAGCCCGCCGGTTGCGTGAGCACCGCGATATTGCGGTCATACCCCTGCGCAAACAGCCATGCACTGGGAATAGAATCAGCCACGCCGCCATCCAGGTACTTGCGGCCCTCAATGGCGACAGGACGCGTCGCCACGGGAATTGCCGACGACGCCCGGATCCACTCGATATCGCGCTCGTCGCCATACGGCAGATCGTGATAGACGGCCTTGCCCGTCTCGATATCGGTACACACGCACGTAAATCGCATGGGGCAGGCGCGATACGCCTCCAAGTCGATGGGATCGCGCTCGATAGGCACCTCGTGATAAGCAAAGTCGGCATTGAACATATCGCCGGTTCGCAGCCAGCTGGTCACGCTCGCATAGCGCTTGTCGGCGCAATAGGCCTTGTTATAGCGAATGGCGCGGCCGATCTGGCGCGATTTAAAGTTGTAGCCAAATGCCGCGCCCGCCGAGACGCCCACCATATGGTCGCAGGTCAAACCGTGCTCCATCCAAACGTCGAGCACGCCCGCCGTATACATACCGCGGTAGCCGCCTCCCTCGAGCGCCAGCCCCACCGTGCGCGTCATATTTGACTGTGCCATGCGACCATCTCCGTTCCTGCGTTTTAAACCGGGACAAGTATACCCGTCAACATATATCGTCCCAGTCGCATTTTTATCGAACATCGCATCGTCGCGCTACCGCTTGTCGAATAATAGCCGCCCACAGCATGTGCACCCATATATAATTGTGCACTATTGTTTACACTACTCAGCTGTTATCAACAGCGAACATTAGCCGGCAAATTAACTCAATAACGCGGCAAGGCGGGGGCCTGGATACATGCAAAGCGCTGAGCAACGATGCATGTACACAACGAGCTCGCCCGACGCAATCCGCCCCGACCTCAGAAAGCCGCTTAGAACATGGATACTGTCAGCAATTACACCGAAACGCTCGAAAAGACCGTCCGTGACCTTCTCGAGCGTCAGGATGATCTGATTAGGACCGCCTTTACCGACCAGCTTACCGGGCTTGGCAACCGTGGCGGCTTTGCCCGTTCCCTCGAGGAGCTCTGGGAGCAGGACACCCCCGTTACCATGGCGTTCATCGATATCGACAATCTCAAGCACTGCAACGACGTCTTTGGGCATGACGAGGGCAACCGCTATATCTTGCAGGTAAGTCTCTATCTTAAGCTGTATATGAAGGTGGGCGAAGCGGCGTTTCGCATAGGCGGCGACGAGTTTGCCATCCTATCTACGATTGCAACCGAGGACGACCTCGCCGAACGTCTGAAACACTGCCGAACGGTTCTGCTCAGAAACAACGATTCCGAGATGCCCCACTCGTTTAGCTACGGAGTGTCACATGCCGACCCCGCCCTGGGCGAAGCTTCCAATCGCATGACGCTCGATGCCGACCATCGCATGTACGACTACAAGCTACGTCATGCCATGCACCTCGATCGACGCAATATCACGCAAGTTCACGCCGACGACTTCGAAATAAGCGATCGAATTTTTGACGCCTTTTCGATGCTCAACGAGGGCCGTTATTTCTTTATCGTGAACTTGGACAAACATCGCACCCTTTGGTCACAAGGTGCCTTGCGCGATCTTGGCCTTCCCTCGGAGCACATAGACAACTGTCGCGATTACTGGAAAACGCGCGTCCATCCCGACGACCTTGAGGCCTGCATCAACGACATCGACCAAGTCTACAACGGCACCAAGCACCGTCGCGTCATGCAGTATCGTGTGCGCAACGCCGTCGGCGACTACGTCCTTTGCCGTGCTCGCGGGTTTCGTATCGACGGCGACGGAAATGTCCCCTCGCTCTATGTCGGCGAGCTCGTCAACCACTCACTTGCCGAAACCGTCGACGCTGCCACAGGCCTCGGAACGCAGCGCATGCTGGCCAACGCCATCGACGCCTGCCGCCGCGATCGTTGCGAGACAGGGCTTATAGCGGTGCGCGTTCGTGGCACGACAAAGCTCAACGAGCTCTACGGGGCCGAGGCTGTCGACAACATGCTTGCCGAATACGCAGGCCGCATGCTGTCGATCACTCGCGGCAGGAGCCGGGTCTACCGTTCACGAAGCGTTCAGTTCGTCGTGCTCAGCAACGACCTAGACCACGAGGCATTCGAGCAACTGACCCGCCACCTTAAAGAGGCCGTTTTCGCTCCTGTTCGAATCGCAGGCGACACCATTACTCCCGTCTGCCTTGTCGTCCCGGCCTTTTACGAGCACTTAACCCATCAAGCGACCGCCGTTTTAGGCGAACTCGACCGTCGCCTTCGCACGGCCGGCGGGCTTGTTCCCAACGACAGCCTCCCCATACCCGAGGCGGAGCGCAAAAGCGCCATAGCCGAACGTATCGACTCGCTCACGGGTCTCTATCGACCCAGCGAGTTTATGCGGCGCGCCAACGCATTTCTCGAGGCAAGGCGCAACGGCACCTGGTGCATCGCCACGGTCGACATGGGCCACATGCGCCTGTTTAATGAATGGTATGGACAGGCCGAAGGCGACCGCCTGCTTGCCGATGTGGGCACGGTCCTCAAGGACATCGAGAATGCCGATATGGGCGTCGCAGGGTACTGGGGCCAAGATGACTTTTGCGTACTCATCCCCTTTAAGCACATCACCGTCCATCAAATCTACAACCGCGTTCGCGAGGCAGTAGCCAGGCATGATGGCGGCGTAGGTTTTTGGCCGTCCATGGGCGTTTACCCCATCGATTCCAATGAGGAGATCACCATCGATGCGCAGGCAAAGGCCATGTTTACCAATCGGCGCGCAAAAAACGACTTTAAGGAGCGCATTGCCATTTTTTGCCCCGAGGAGTACAAGCGCGAAATCGCGTTCAACCGCACGCTGACCGAATTCCAGTACGCGCTGTCAAATGGTCGCATCACGTACTATCTTCAGCCCCAGGTCGATATGGAAACCGGCGAGATTATTGGCGCCGAAGCACTCACCCGCTGGATTGACAAGAACGGCTCTCTCATTTCGCCCGCAACGTTTATCCCCGCACTCGAGGAAAGCGGCTTTGTAGTGACGCTCGACAAATATGTTTGGCAGGGCGTCGCCATGTGGCTCCGCGAGCGCCTCAATCGAGGACTTCGCGTGGTTCCGATTTCCCTCAATGTGTCGCGCGTAGACATTCTTGCCTGCGATGTCGCCGAGCATATGGGGTCGCTCGCCGCCCAGTACAACCTGCCGCCCGAACTCATGCACATCGAGATCACCGAGACCGCCTATACCGGAGAGTCCGAGGCCGTGGATAAGCTGACCGCGGATCTGCACACCCGTGGCTTCTCGACCTACATGGACGATTTTGGCACCGGCCAGTCCACGCTCGCGATGCTCAAGAACGTCAACGTCGACGTCATCAAGCTCGACCGCACCTTTGTGCCCACCGACCGCGATCAAGGCCGCAGCACGCAAATCATTTCATCGATGCTCGAAATGGCGCAGTCGCTCCATCTGCCCGTCGTGGTTGAAGGCGTCGAGACAAATGAGCAGGCGAACATGCTACGACAAATGGGCGCCCGCTACGCTCAGGGCTTCCTCTACTACCGCCCCATGCCGGCGAAGAATTTTGAGGCATTGCTCGATGGCGGCAATAACAACTGATACGCTCGCGCGCAAAACGCCGCCGCCGAAGGGGGCATTTGTCCCCATTGGCTAACTTATATCCCCACTTCAAACCAAATTGGGGATATGATACAAACCGTTGTTCCGCCCAAGGAGGTTATCCATCATGAACGAATCATATCGCCTGGGCGAGCAATCGATTATTGCCTATCTTCAGCGACTTGCGAACGGCGTCTCGACCGCCGAACTCGATGTTGCCGCGCTGCCTGCTGAGCTACGCGCCGTTGGTGAGCAACTGCAAAAGACGCATGCCATCCTGCAACAAGAGCGCCAGCTGCTTGAGCGCAACGCCTATATCGATCCGCTAACCAACTTGGGCAACCGCAACGGATTCGACCGTCACGTCGAGCAACTCTGGCGCAAAGGCGATCCCTTCACCTGCGCCTATATTGACATCGACCATCTCAAGCATTGCAATGATAGGTTTGGCCACGCCGAAGGCAATCGCTATATTCTGGGCATCTGCCGCACGCTCTCCGAAACCATGGAGCACGATGAGATGCTGTTCCGTATCGGTGGAGACGAGTTTGTGCTTATCTCGCTCTCCGCAAACGAGACCGAACTCGAGCAGCGCTTGGAGCAGGTACGTGCCGGGCTGATCGAGGCGAGCTCAGGTGGCAAGGCGCCCATGATCGGCAGCTTTAGCTTTGGCTGCTCGCGCGTCGATCCACTTGCTGGCGACACGCGTCGCCAGATGACGATGGATGCCGATCGCAAAATGTATCGCTATAAGCTTATGCATCTGTCTCTTATACACATCTCCGAGCCCACGAGACCGATCAGTATCT
>UQVD01000053.1 GCA_900544385.1 uncultured Collinsella sp. | reverse complement strand
GATCTACACACTGCATATCGTCGGCAGCGTCAGATGTGTATAAGAGACAGCGTCTCTGCAATCTTGCGAGCATCCGCACGCTCCAAACCCGTCGCGGCAAATACGCTCAGGGCACACAGACAAGCCGCGACCCCGACCAGGGCGCTCATAACTCCACCCGCATAATGCGCCGGATAACTACCAGGGCAACGACGTTGAGGGCAAGTCCCAGCACCACGGCGCCCGCACCAGCCGGCGTCGCAAGACCGCGGCGAAAGTCCGCCGAAAGCAAAGCCAGTACCGCGCACATGCCCGCCGGCATCGCCGCGACCATGTGTGCCGACATACGCGCCTGTGACGTCTTAACGTCCAGACGGCGTTTGAGCTCAATGCGCTCACCCACCATGCCCGACGCCTCGGACAGCAAGCCGGCAAGCGGAGCCCCGGTACGCTGCGATACTTTGAGCGCCAAGGTGACAAGCGAAAGGCCGGGGGCATCGATGCGAACGAGTAGGCCATCAAGTGCGTCGGTCGCCGAGATACCGCAATCGATTGCCGCCGCCACCCGCAAAAACTCGGTATGCACCGGCTCTTGCGCATGGGCGCCCACAAAGCGCATGCCCTGTGCCAGCGAATGCCCCGAGGCAAGCGACATGGATAACGCTGTGAATGCCTCGGGCATGGCCTCTTCTACATCATGCTGTTCGCGTCGGCGATCGAAGGTGTCACGCGCGGCACCCACGCCAAACGGCACCACCAGCCCCAAGACAAAGCCGATGGGCGACAACGACGCAACGGCCAGCAAAACGCTGCAGACACCGCTCGACAGCAGCAGAAATGCCAGACGAGCCGCGTTATCCTCAATAGCAAGCCCAAGGCGATCTGCGGGGATCAGCGACACCCACGAGCGGGCAATCTTTGTCAGCAGGTCGTTTTCCGCCAACTCACGCGGCAGCTTCTCCGCCATCGATTCGAGCGTCTGGCGCGCCAGCTCCGCCGGCGGCATCCGCGGCACACGAGGCTCTGCCCCACACGCCGTCGCGACAGAAAGCCCCGCCAAACCCCCTACGACGAGGGGCATAGCGATCTCCATTCGTCCACCTCCTCTTGCGTGAGCGTTCCCGACCGTAAGCCCTCCGCAATAAACGGCGGCTCGCGGTCGAGCGTCCAGGTGCGCTCGGCGGCATCGAACGTCACGTAGCGCTCGAGCTCAACACCGCCCGACGCGCCGCGGTGAACCCCCGAATATGAGGCCACAAAGCGCCTGCCATCTGCATGGCGCTCGGACATCACGATGCCGTCGAGCGCCATGGCGATCTGCTCTTCGATAAGCTCACTCGGCAAATCGATGCCGTAGCGCGCAAGCAGCGTCAGGCGAACCACGGTCTCCTGCTCGGTACCCGCATGGAGCGTGGTGAGCGAGCCGTCGTGGCCCGTGTTCATGGCCTGCAGCATGTCGCAGCACTCGGCACCGCGCACCTCGCCCACGACGATGCGGTCGGGGCGCATACGCAAAGCATTGGTCACCAGGTCGCGAATCGTCACCGCACCCTCGCCCTCGATTGACGCCTCACGCGCCTCCAGACGAACAACGTGTGGGTGATGTGCAAACTTGAGCTCGGCGGAATCCTCGATCGTCACGATGCGCTCGCCGGTGGAAATCTCGCACGACAGCGCGTTGAGCAGCGTGGTCTTGCCCGACCCCGTGCCTCCCGCAACCGCCAAGTCCTGCCGCAACGACACCGCGCACGACAGCAGCTGCGCATACCAAAGCGGCAGTGACCCCAACCCCACAAGCTCGTCCAACGAACAGATACGGTCCGAGAACTTACGGATGGTGAGGATTGGTCCGTCGATCGCCACGGGTGGAATCACCGCGTTGACGCGATAACCCGTCTTGAGGCGAGCGTTGACGATGGGGCTACGCTCGTCGACACGACGGCCAAGCGGCGAGATGATGCGGTCGATGAGCACGCGGATCTGCTCGTCGTCCTCAAACGCGTGCTCGATGGGATGCAAAACGCCGCTGCGCTCAAAAAAGGCAGAGCGACAGCCGTTGATCATGATTTCGGTAACGGTGTCGTCCTCGATGAGCGGCTGCAGCGGTCCCAGGCCCACCACGTCATCTAGGATCTCGTCGACGATGATCTCACGCTCAGGCGTCGCCAAGTCGGTCGGCTCTTCCACGTTGAGTGCCGCTTCCACCGCCGGACGTAGCTCAGAGCGGGCAAGGGCCGAATCGACGTAGGCGCTGATGCGCGCCACCTCGTCGTAGCCCATGCGGTCCATCACCGCACGCTTGGTGCGGCGTTTAACGGCACGGTGGCGTCCCGCATCAACGGGAGCAGCCGCGGCGGCCGCGCCAGCGGCTTTAATCCTCGTCTGCAGACTCATCGCGAATCACCCTCACGCGACCAGGGAAGACGGATGCGCGGGCGCTCGGTGCGGGTCGCGCGGTCGGCGACCATATCGCTCCAGGAACCGACGGCGCAGCCCAGCTCCACGAGCATCTCGCGCGTGGCCTCGCGCACGCTGGTCGCAAAAGCGCTCGTCTGACCCACTGCCTCGTCGGCGCGACCGAATGCCATGAGCGCGGCCAAATCCTGACCGCCATCGGCGATGCGGATCTTGGAGCTCAGTGCGCAGGCAATCTCGAAGCGCATGGCGACGTCCTCGTCGGCACCGCGCGCACCAAACCGGTTGAATACGGCGCTCATACGCGTGCGTGGCACGCCCACACGGCTCGCCAGCTCAATGACGCGCGAAGCGGATGTCGCGGACGATACCGCCGCATCGCCTACGACCAGGCAACGGTCGCTCGCCGCTACCGCGGCGGCCACGGCATCACCCCAAAAGACCGAGGTGTCGACAAAGACCACGTCGGATTCGCGGCGCAAAACATCGAGCAATAGCTCCACCGGAGGTGCCATGAGCTCGGCCTTCTCGGGGGCCGCGACAGGTCCCCAGAGCGTGACGCCCGGGGCGACGCGCATCGATGCGGCCACGATATCCGGCTCGGCAAGTGCGCCCGCCGCCGACGGCTCGATAAGCATCGCCATATCGTGCGGGGCATCGACACCCAGTAGATCGTATAGGTTTCCAAACATGAGGTCCAAGTCGAGCACAGCGGCACGCAAACCCAACAGCGACGCCGCATGCGCCATGGTGGCAACGATCGTCGACTTGCCGCAACCGCCCGATCCCGAAACGGCGCAGACGATCGGTGCCCGACGCGACGGAATCGAAGCGTCCGCCGACAGCGCGGGGGCTGACGGTGCAGGAACCGGCGACACGGACGCGGGCGATAACATCCCCGTCTCCCCCGCCGCGGTCACGCGCTGAGCCCAAGCCGGCATGGCAGGCTGCCCGGGCTGCGGTTCCGAAGCCAAAGACGCAGCGGCACACGCCTCGCCAGCCCCGGCAAAACCCTCGACCTCGTCGAGCTCATCGGCCAGATTTACGCCGTGCACGTATCCCATATCCTCAGCCAGAACGTCATCGCCATACGGTACCGGCCCTCCAGCGTCATCGTATGCAAGGGGGTCCCGGGGGCGCCGACCATGCTCGGCTTCCGCTTTTCCATATTCATCAACACGCGGGCCTCTTGTAGCGCGAGGCGCCCCGGATTCCCTATCAACAAAAGCATCGGGCTCAATCGTCATGCGCCGATCGGAATCAACCGTTCCCTCGCCCGCGCGCCCGTTGCCGCACAAACTGTGCGCAGCGATGACCTCGGTCGCCCCTGCGCGAAACAGCCCTTCGATATCCGACGGGTCGAGCGTCTCGATCAACACGACGACACGACTCACACGGCCCTCGGCCGTCAGGCGCGCAACGGTCTTCCGCACGTCTTCGGTATCGAACAGAGACGCCGCGATGATGGCGGCACCGCGGCGCGACGGAAACGCCCGCGCCATGGATACCAGCCCGTCCAGGTCGCCCACGCGAAGCACCTGCGCGCCCACATCGCGACCCTCGACTTCCTGCTGTAGCAGCCCGTAATCGCCGCACGCGCAGCACGCAAGCCAGATCGCCTTCATCACTCGTCGCCTCCGCTCTTTTTGCCGCGCGCCGTGGCGGGAATCGTCAAGCTGACCGTTCCCTTTCCCGAGGCTCCCAGCAATTCCTTGACATCTTCGGGGTCTGCCGCCAGTGTCACCCACTCGATCTTGCCTTCACGCGTGGTGCCGGCATCTTCGCTGGTATCGATCACGTACGCGCCGCACAAACGATCGGTCACGCCATCTTTTTGCACGTACACGTCCACATAACTGCCCACGCCCGTGGCACCACCGACCGAGTGCTCGGCATCGACCGCCACCGAAACGGCAACCTTGCCTTTAGGCACCTCGAGCTTGTGGCTCTCGGCCTTGGTGTAGACATTGCAAATCACGGCGTTTTTAGGAATGCGCGAGGTCGTCACGTCACCGCGCACCTGACGCAGCTCGGTCGCCGCATCACGCGGCAGCAGACTCGCCAGCCATTCCTGAGTTATGACATTAGTCTCGTCGAGGGTCTCACCCGCATCGATATCGCGCGCCGCGACGCACACCTCAACGCGGTCGCCGCCGTATTTTGCCAAAGTCTCGGCCTGGGCCTGCTCGGCTTGCGAGCGGATCGACGAGCCGTAGACCATGCAGAGCGCCGCGGCAAGCACGCCCGCGACCAGACTGATGGCGATGCGCTTGCTCTTGTTCACGGCCGCTCCTCTCAAGGTAGCACCGGGCAAATGCCCGTACCACCATTGTCTGGGCGACCAGGGCGCAAAGCGGCGCAATCGCAATCTTGGTTTTACGCGTCAAACCAATTGCTGACCAAAAGCTGACCAGCCCGTCAAGCTCGTGGCAAGGTTTTGGTCAGAACATCGGCAAAACGCATATTTCGAGACGCTTTGGCAGCAAAAAAGCCGCCTCCCAAGCAGTTGGGAGGCGGCTGTCATAGGAAAAATCAATTACAGATGAACATCGGGATCGAGCATTTGGGCACTCACGCGCATGGATGACGCCAGGTTTTGGAACGTCTCCAGACGCAGGCTGTCGATCTGCCCCGCGTCCTCGGCCTCGCGAACGGCGCAACCTGGCTCGTGAGTGTGCGTGCAATCGCCAAACCGGCACGCACGCGACGCCTCGACGATCTCGGGGAAGGCACGCGCCAACCCTCGTTCGTGGCCCACAAGCGGCAGGCTGCGCAGGCCCGGAGCATCGGCGATCACGCCGGCGTCGCCCGGCAGTGCCACCATCACGCGCGCAACCGTAGTGTGGCGGCCCTGGTCATCACGCTCGCGCACGCCGCCAGTGGCCAGCGCATCGTGGCCCAGTAGCGCGTTGAGCAGCGTCGACTTGCCGGCGCCCGACTCGCCCAAGATCATGGCACAGCTCCCAGCCGGCACGCAGGCGCGCACCTCGTCCAGGCCGAGGCCCTCAGCAGAAGACGTCACGATCACGCGCACGCCCGGACCCACCAGACGGCGCACGCGGTCCAGATCGCGCTCGAGCTCATCGGCCTCGCAGCGGTCGGCCTTGGTGAGCACCACCACCGGCTCGGCATCGCAATCGAGCGCCAACACCAGTGAGCGCGCCACACGATCGAGCAGCACCTCGCCGGCGCCGAGCGCCTGCACGATCAGCACGCTGTCAACGTTGGAGCAGAGCACCTGGCGCTCACCGCGGGCACGGCCACGCCAACGTTCAAAGCTCGTACGGCGCGGCAGTACGCACTCGATCACGCCCATGTCGTGCCCGGGAGCACGGCGAACCGCCACGCGGTCGCCCACGGCGGGCAGCAAGACCTCGTCCTCGCCACGCGACTTGGCAAACCCTACGGCATGCTCGGCACGAAACGTGTCGTCGGCAGTTGCCACCAGCGGAAACCCGCGGTCCAGGCGCACCACGGCACCGAGCTGCATCTGCTCGGGCTCCTCGGCCTGTGCGCAAAAGTCGTCAAATGCAGCCTGCTGAGCCGCATCGACCGGCAGGTCATCGAACGCCGGAACATCCTGTAACGCGTCAAGCCCCGGTACGCTTGCCAGCAGCTCCTCAGCAGATGCAGGGGCTTCGGTCGCGAGCTTCCGACGACGGTCGCGCTTAGCCCGCGCCCCCGTCGTCTTTTTCTTCGCCTTAGCCTTAGCCTTGCCCACAAATGCCTCCCAGCACCCAAAATCACAACTGAGCAGGTATTTTACCCACAAAAAAGAGTCGGTCGAGCAACCGCTCGACCGACTCACACACTTTCCCTCAGCCCTTTTTCATCCGCGCGGGAGAAAAGCAGCAAGGACACCGCAGGGCCCGCCCGCCGGGAGGGGTTTCCTAAGGGCACATCCCGCAGCCGCAAAGCGGCGAGGACGTGCCCGTGGAAACCCCGCAGGCGGTCGGGCCCGGACAGGAACGTTACTCCTTCTCGACCGCGCGCATGATCGCCTTGTAGATCTCCATCAGCGGAATGATCAGGAAGGCAAGGCCCAGGGCGGCGACAACGCCCTTGAGCTCAAGCGTCACGGGGCCAAAGAACATCTCGGCAAGCGTCGGCTGCACGGTCACGATAACCGTCAGCACCAGCGCCAGCGCAGCCGAAGCCCAAAGCCACTTGTTCTGCTTCTTCATGCTAAACAGCGACGCACGACGGCTGCGCATATTGAAGCAGTGGAAGATCTCGACCATGTTGAGCGTGATGAACGCCATCATCACGCCTTCCTCGTCGGCATTGCCGGCGATCATATCGGCGATGTGGATGTAGCCCATGTCAAAGTACACGCCCACAAAGAAGCTCGCCAGCACCAGCACGGTGATGATCAGGCCCTGGACCACGCAGTCCAGACCCATATTGCCGGCAAAGACGCCGTCCTTGGCGTTGCGCGGCTTGCGCTTCATGATGTCGCCCTCGGCATCCTCCATGCCCAGCGCGAGCGCGGGGAAGCAGTCGGTGACCAGGTTCACCCACAGCAGCTGCACCGGCTGGAAGATGGTAAAGCCGATGAGCGTGGCGATAAACACCGAGAAGACCTCGGCAAGGTTGGCCGAAAGCAGGAACTGGATGACCTTGCGGATGTTGTCGTAGATGCGACGGCCCTCTTCGCAGGCACCGATGATGGTGGCGAAGTTGTCGTCGGCAAGCACCATGTCGGCGACGTTCTTGGTGACATCGGTACCGGTGATGCCCATGCCAACGCCGATGTCGGCGCGCTTGATGGACGGGGCGTCGTTGACGCCGTCGCCCGTCATGGCCACGATCTGGTCGCGCGACTTCCAGGCCTCGACGATGCGGGTCTTGTGCTCGGGCTGAACGCGAGCGTACACGCCGTAGTCCTCGATGTGCGCGTCGAGCTCCTCGTCGCTCATGCGGTCGAGGTCGGCACCGGTGATGGCCTGGCTGCGATCGGCGACGATGCCCAGCTGCTTGGCGATGGCCACGGCGGTGTCGATGTGGTCGCCCGTAATCATGACAGTGCGGATGCCGGCGTCGTGCGCCTCGCGGATAGCGTCGGCCACCTCGGGGCGGACCGGGTCAATCATGCCGGACAGGCCGCAGAAGACCATGTCATGCTCGAGCGCAGCGGGGCTGCAGTCGGCGGGAACCTCGGTGTAGGTACGGCTCGCCAGTGCCAGCACGCGCAGGGCCTCGTCGGCCATGGCCTTGTTGGCTGCCACGAGCTCGGCGCGACGCTCCTCGGTCAGGGGGACGACCTTATCGCCCTCGTAGATATGGGTGCACAGGCCGATCACCACGTCGGGCGCGCCCTTGGTGTACTGCTCGTACTCGCCGTCCAGGGTCTCGACGACCACGGACATCATCTTACGGCCCGAGTCGAACGGGGCCTCGCCCACGCGCGGGTGCTCGGCAGTCAGGCCAGTAAGACCAGCCTTGCCGGCATCGTTGACGAGCGCGCACTCGGTCGGCTCGCCCACGGCCTCGCCCAGTTCCTCGTCCCACTGGGCATCGGAGCACAGCGCCATGCCGGCCAAGAACTTCTCCTTGGGCGCAGCAAGTTCGTGCTTGACGACGGTCATCTTGTTCTGGGTGAGCGTGCCGGTCTTGTCCGAGCAGATGGTCTGCGTGCAGCCGAGCGTCTCGACAGCAGAAAGCTTGCGGATAATCGCCTGGCGCTTGGCCATCTTGGTCACGCCGAGCGAAAGGACGATGGTCACGACGGCGACCAGGCCCTCGGGGATGGCGGCGACGGCGAGCGAGACGGCGACCATAAAGGTGTCGAGCAGGGCAGTCGGGTCGGTAAGGACGTTACCCACGCCGTGACGGATGATGTCGACGCCAAAGATCACGACGCAGATGACGATAACCATAATGGTAAGAATACGGCTGAGCTCGGCGAGCTTCACCTGCAGCGGCGTGAGCTCTTCCTTGGCCTCGGCCAGGGCGCCAGCGATCTTGCCCATCTCGGTGTTCATGCCGGTACCGACCACGACGGCGCGACCGCGGCCGTACACCACGGTGGAGCCCATGTAGCACATGTTCTTGCGGTCGCCGAGCGGCACGTCGTCGGTGCCCGCGGCAAGCTCAATCACGTTGGCGTGCTTCTCGACCGGCACGGACTCGCCGGTCAGTGCGGCCTCTTCGATCTTCATCGTGGCGCTCTCGAGGACGCGGCAGTCGGCCGGGACGGAGTCGCCCGCCTCGAGCATGAGGACGTCGCCGGGCACGAGCTCGGCGCTCGGCAGATGCACGAGCTTGCCGTCGCGCAGCACCTTGGACTGCGCCGCGCTCATTTCCTGCAGGGCCTCGAGGGCCTCCTCGCTCTTGGCTTCCTGGACCACGCCCAGCACCGAGTTGACGATAACGACGAACATGATAATGGCGACATCGGCAAAGTCCGCCTCGCCCTTGACCATGCCCGTGAGCGCGCTGATGACGGCGGCAACGATCAGCATGATGACCATAGGGTCGGCCATCTGCTCAAAGAAACGCTTCCACAGCGGCGTCTTCTCGGCTTCCTCGAGCTTGTTAGGGCCTGTCTTGGCAAGGCGCGCCGACGCCTCGCCGTTGCTCAGGCCGAGGTTCTCATCGACACCTTGGTCGCTGAGCACCTCCGCCGCGGCGGACAGGTATTCCTTTTGCATATAGAGTCCCCTCCTGGGATTCGGGCCACTCAGCAGATTGATGCCCGATCATAATTCCCAGGAGAAGGGCAAGGGCTCATCAAGGCTGCCGTGCTGAGCGGCAGTTGATAGTGGAGCTATGGTACCCCAAAGCGACGCGTCTAGCCAAAACATTCCATCTGGAAACACGGCACAGGCGCAACGGTGCAGACAGTGTGATGCTCAACATTGATAAAACGTTTTTTCTTCGGCGCATCGTCAGACTGAAATATCGCCCAGATAGCAGCGGTTAGAACGGTTGGTAAAGTTTTTGCATATACCGTTTTTCCGCAAAAAATGAACTTCTAATTCGGCATACGGTCGATTTTTTGGGGTATTCGGTCGGCATTTCGTTATAATCATCTCAGTTTTATTTCTTATGGTTTATCTATCAGCGCAAGACGATGTCAGATGGAGGTCTGAATGTACAAGCGCACCAAGATTGTATGCACCATGGGTCCCGCCTGCGATAGCGACGAGACCATCCGCGAGATGATCAAGGCGGGCATGAACGTCGCCCGTTTTAACTTCTCGCACGGCTCCTACGACGAGCACCACGGTCGCATCGAGCGCGTCCGCCGTATTTCCAAGGAGCTCGGCATGCCCGTCGGCATCCTGCTCGACACCAAGGGCCCCGAGGTCCGCACCGGCCTTTTGGTCGATGGCAAGAAGGTTGCCGTCAAGACCGGCGACAAGATCGTCGTCACCGCTCAGCCCACGTCCGAGGATTTCCACGGCACCGCTGAGCACATCTCCCTCGATTACCTGGCTCTGCCCTCCGAGGTCGAGAAGGGCTCCCTCATCCTGATCGATGATGGTCTGGTTGCCCTCGAGGTCGAGTCCGTCGACGGCCAGGACATGACCTGCGTCGTTAAGAACGACGGCCTGATCGGCGAGCGCAAGGGCGTCAACATGCCCAACGTCAACATTTCGCTGCCCGCTATCACCGAGCGCGATCGTCAGGACATCCTCTTTGGCCTGACCGAGAACATCGACTACATCGCCGCTTCCTTCATCCGTGACGGCGAGTCCGTCCGCGGCATTCGCAAGCTTTGCCGCGAGAACGGTGGCGAGCACGTGACAATCTTCCCGAAGATCGAGTGCGCCCTGGGCGTCGAGAACTTTGACGAGATCCTCGAGGCTTCCGACGGCATCATGGTCGCCCGTGGCGACCTGGGCATCGAGATCAAGCCCGAGCTCGTTCCCCACATCCAGAAGGAGATCATCGCCAAGTGCAACGCGGCCTACAAGCCCGTTATCACCGCTACGCAGATGCTCGACTCCATGCAGCAGAACCCGCGCCCGACGCGCGCCGAGGTTGCCGACGTTGCTAACGCCATCTACGACGGCACCGACGCCGTTATGCTCTCTGGCGAGTCCGCTGCCGGTAAGTACCCGGTCGAGGCCGTCAAGATGCAGGCCAGCATTGCTCTCGAGACTGAGAAGTACCTCCCGGCTCACGCTCCGCTCGAGGTTCCGGCTGACGCTCACGGCACCCGCGTCGTCAACAACGTTGTGGGTATGTCCGCTGTGAACATGGCTACCACCGTTGGCGCCAAGTGCATCACCGTGCCGACGACCACCGGTCGTACCGCTCGCCTGATCTCGCACTTCCGTCCCAACATGCCGATCTGCGCGTTCTCCCGCCACGAGTGGGCCGTCCAGCAGATGATTATGTACTGGGGCGTTATCCCGCACCAGGCCGAGATTACCCAGGGCACCGTCAACGGCACGATCGTCAAGGCGATCGAGACCGCTAAGGAGCTCGGCTACGTCGAGGCCGGCGATCTGACCGTCGCCACCGCCGGCGACCCCCGCATGAGCGTCCAGCTCGAGGACAAGGTCTCCTCGACCAACGTCGCTTACGTCGCTCAGGTGCGCTAAAACGCACTTGCAAGCATACTTGCATTGCAAAGGGCCCGGAAGGCTTCGCCTTCCGGGCCCTTTTTCTGTGCCAATGCCGCCGCATGGCAAAACACGCACTCATTTCTTTACCAAAAGCGCGAAATCCACCCTTCGAGGCCCAAAAAATAAAGCCGCAAGCGCTAAAAGTGTTCGACCGGTGGCAAACCCACACCTCACACAGGGCTGATAAATCGTTTTAGCAAGAACCAAATCGACCTGGTTTTCGGAAGTATGCGGCAAATTCTGGAACCTCCGAGCACACCCTGTTTTTTCGCAACAAAATGCCTGATAAACTAGCCTCAAAAGCCAGGTCCGCTCATAGGGTTCAGATTTTGCCGCATACTTCCGGATTGACGCTGGCATCACTCGCTTCAAAGAGATGATTTCGGCCAGGAGGGCATTATGGACCTGACGCTTTGTGGGCAATCCGCCTTTAACTACTACCGCATCCCGCCGCAGGTATTAGGCCTTTACCCCGCCATTAGCCTTGGCAATATGGATCGCAGATGTTGTGGCCTCGGAAGTCATGCAGTTGTAAAAGACCTGCTTCACGCACCACTTCACAGGCTTGTATTCACTCGGGCACAATCCGGGTCGCGAAGCCTGTTTAAATCGCACCTCCTGACCCAAGAACCACCTCCTGGGTCGTTTAGGCAGACTGAACATGGGTTTGATGTCTCGTCACCGGAGTTCACGCTGCTCAACCTTGCTACGCAGGTTTCACGCAACCAGTTACTCATGGCTTGCTACGAGATGTGCGGCTCCTTTGCAGTGTTTAAGCCCTGCGAGCGAACGCAACAACAACTCGATGAAGCTATTTCGCTTAAGTTCATTCCACCCAACTGCGGCTGGGAGCGAGTTAACGACACCAAGGGCAATGACACCAACTTGTGGAAGCGCACGCCGCTTCTTACCGCAACGGATATCGCCGCGTTCGCCAAGCAAGCCGCAGGCCTGCGCGGCGTCAAACAACTGCGCCGGGCGGCCGAGCACATGACGGGGCAGGCCGCCTCGCCCTTCGAAGTACAGACCTCCATGCTTATCTCGCTCCCCCGCGACGAGGGCGGCCAGGGCATCGAGATCGCCAACAACGCGCGCATCCCGCTCAGTGAAGCCGCACGTTCGCTGCATGACAAAACCTGCTGCTACGCCGATATCCTCATCGAAAGCGCCACCGACAGCATGGGCGTCATCTTGGAATGCCAAGGCCGCTCCGCCCATGACAGCGAAGCCGCAAGCCTCTCCGATGCCGAGCGCGCCACCGCACTCACAAGCATGGGCTACGACGTCATCCAAATTACCTATGACCAGATCAAGGAGAAAAAGAGCTTCGACCACATAGCTGAGCTCATCCATAAAAAGGCGGGGCTCCCCTACATCCCAAAGACCAGTCAGGAACGCATTGCCGAAGATACCTTACGGCAAGAGCTACTTGTCGATTGGGTTGAGCTATTCACTGCCAGGCCGGCCAGCTAGCAGCTAGCAATCAGGGGCAGCGCAGGCACATCGGGCGATTCGACACGGGCGGCAAAACCCGCCTCGGTCAGCTCGATGACCTCGGTAAACGTTGCATCGAAAAACTCCTCGGTTAGCAAGCGATACGGCGGATGATCGGGCTCGCCGGGGTTTTCGCGTACAATCTCGTGCATAACGCCAATGGTCTTGAGCACATACTCCTTATGGATGGGATACTGACCAAAACGCGTCGCCGCAGTATACAGGCGATCGGTCGCGCGCGGAATCGAAACGATCCCGAGCGTCTTACCAAACCAGTCAAAGTCGCCTTGCTTTTTAATGCGGAATTCCTCGCACGGCTTGCCGCCGTGCGCCTCCAGGTACTGATTCACGCGCGTATTCCATACGGTATCGGCCACCAGATGCGACCAGACACCCAGTGTCAAATCGAGCAACGACTGCGCCACGTCCGCGGACGCAAGCGAGAACTCACGAGCACCGGGACCGACAACCGGCTCAGCATCCCTGTAGCGCTGGGGATAGTGCACGCGATTCAGTCGCTCGCGCTCCTCGATAATCGAGGTCGCCGCGGCTGGCGCACCGGTGGGCGAACTTTTAAGCAACGGTGCCACATAGGTATCCCAGAACTCGTGCTCACGCGGCTTAGGGATAGGCTCGGGCTTGGCAAAGTGCGTAATGCGGTACGGGATGGGATCGGCGATGCCAGGGACCATATAGCCCACGAAAATATCCGGAACCACGCAGCCAAACAAAAAGGCATTGCGGTCGCGCACGCTATTGGCAAGTGCACCGGTGCGCTCCAGCAAACGCTCCGTCTGAGCGATATGAATGTTCCAACTTGGCATAGCCACCCCCATAAAAAACCTGGATAACTATACCATCACGGCAAAGCCGCGCGGGCGGCTACGCACGCTCTACGCAGCAACTAGTCCGTAGTACCGCTTTCGGTTCCATACGACGGCGAAGGCGTCTCGACCACATGGTGATATCGATCGATATAGATTGCACGGGCACCCAGGCGTCGCACCAAATCCTGGTGATGCGTGCTCATCAAGACCGTCTTACCCGCCGCGACGTAGGCCAGCAAGAAGTTGACCACGATGTCGCATGAATCCTCGTCGAGCCCATTGGTAGGCTCGTCAAGGACCAAGATATCCGGGTTCATCGACACCACCGCAGCCAGCGCCACGCGCTTCTTTTGCCCGCCCGAAAGCTGATAAGGCGAGGCGTCGACCAGATCGGCAACCTGGAACAGCTCCATGGCATCGCGGACGCGGCGCTCGAGCTCGTCTGCCGGCAGCCCCATTTGAGCCGGGCCAAACGCGACTTCCTCGCCGACCGTGGCACAAAAGAGCTGCGCATCGGCGTTTTGGAACACAAAGCCCACGCGCTGATGGAACCGCTGGGCCGTCGCGGAATCCTTGAGATATGCCGCATCGACCGCATGCCCGTCAAACAGATACGTGCCCGCGTCCGCGAGCTCAAGGCAGTTAATAAGGCGCATGATCGTCGTCTTGCCGCAGCCGTTAGGACCAAGCAGAGCAACGAGCTCCCCACGGTTCACCCGCAATGAAACGCCGTCGATCACCGTATGACCCGCATAGGAAAACACCACGTCGCGAAACTCGATGAGCGGCGTGACCTCGGTGCCGGCAGCACCGCTCGCACCCATCGCGTTATTCGTATCGTTTGCCAAAACGTCGTCCTTCCCTACTCACATCGACGGTTCGACCGTCCGCACTACAGCACCGCGCACAACCTGTCTCTTATACACATCTGACGCTGCCGACGATATGCAGTGTGT
>UQVD01000052.1 GCA_900544385.1 uncultured Collinsella sp. | reverse complement strand
GCCGGGGATGTAGACATCGACCGGCAGAATCTTATCCGTACCGCCCCAGACGCAGTAGTTGTCGTAGAAGATGCCGCCGGTGCAGCCGCACGCGCCATAGGACACCACGATCTTTGGATCGGGTGCGGCCTCAAAGGCGCGCAGGGCCGGCATGCGCATGGCACGCGTCACGGCACCGGTGTACAGCAGCACGTCGGCGTGACGGGGCGAGGGAACGACCTTGATGCCAAAACGCTCGACGTCGAAGACGGGCGTGATGGAACCGAAGATCTCGATCTCGCAGCCGTTGCAGCCGCCGCAGTCAACACGGTAGACGTACACCGAGCGCTTGATCTTCTTAAGAAGGGTCGCCTTGGCCTTCTCGATGCTCTCGTCGAGCTCGATCTTGGTCGGGCGGTACTGAAGCCGCTCGGGTAAAAGCGTGGGTTCGGCCATGGTTACTCCTCCTTCGTATCAAAATCCATGATGATGCCCTCGACCGGCGCAGGACCGGCGGGAATCTCGGGCGCATCGGGATTGAGCTCACGATCGATATACTCCGGGTTCACGCCGTGGCCGCCCAGATACTCCATGCCGGGGCCCTGGGGCTCACCGGACGCAAGCGTCTCGTTGGCAGCCATGCCGGCAGCGTTGCCGGTCTTTACGGCCGAAGCGGCGCGCAGGGCGTCGAGCTCGCGCTTGCACTCCTGGCACATACCGACGGTACGGGCGGCCTGCTCGGCCTCCATGCCGCCGGCCTTTTGCAGCAGGCGTTTAGCGTAGTCGATCTCCTTGTGCGGGGCAAACGGCTTGCCGCAACGCGAGCAGTGCTCGAGCGTGTAGACGCTCTTGCTGGTGAGGTCGTCCTTGCTCATGACGGCCAGCTCAAACTCCTCGGTGAGCTTGATGGCCTCCATGGGGCAGGCCTCCTCGCAACGGCCGCAAAAGATGCAGCGGCCGTAGTCGATCGACCAGGTAATGGTATCGGCCGCAAGGTCGGTGTCCATGCGAATGGCATCGGCCGGACAAGCCACGCCGCAGGCACCGCAGGCGATGCAGAGCTCGGCATTGTGCTCGGGCTTGCCGCGCATGTCCTTGTTGGTGGGAAACGGCGCAAACGGGTACTTGACCGTCGCGTCGCCGGCCTTGGCGTTAACCTTCCAAAGCTTCAGCATATTAGAGCGCCTCCTCATCGAGCGGAGCGGCCATGGTGCCCTCGCCCGCAAGCGGCGACTTGTCGCGCCAGACGTTCTCGAACTGCTCCTTGTCGAGCACGTGGTCGCGCTTGGCGGCGACATCGGTCACCGTCACGCGGTCGGTGCAGGAGTAGCACGGGTCAAGCGAGCCGACGATCAGCGCCGCGTCGCCCACGGTGTTGCCGCGGAACATGTAGCGCAGGACCGGCCAGTTGCTGTACGTGGCCGCCTTGGCGCGCCAGCGGTAGCACTTCTGGTTGTTGCCGAGCATGGCCCAGTGCACGTCCTCGCCGCGCGGAGCCTCGGTGGCGCCGATGGCGTACTTGTGCGGGGTGTATTCCCAATCCGTGGTAAGGATGGGGCCCGACGGGCAGTTCTCGAGCATGGTCTCGATCATGTCGATCGAATCGTAGACCTCCTGGATGCGGACGGCGGTACGGCCGAAGGCATCGCAGGTATCGGCCGTAGCGGCGTGCATCTTTTGGACGTCCGGATCGGCGTAGCCGTCGAAGGGATGGTCAAAGCGCACGTCGCGGGCATAGCCCGAGCCACGCATGAGCGGGCCGACCGGCGAGAAGTCGCGTGCGATCTTGCGGTCCAGAATGCCGATACCGCTCGTACGCTCAATAAAGTTGGGCGTGGAGAGCAAGACGTCGACGAGCTCCTGAACCTCGGAGCGCAGCTGGTGGATGGTCGTGAGCGTGGAGAGCTTCTGCTCGGCCAAAATGTCGCGACGCACGCCGCCGATCACGTTGAGACCGTAGGTCTTGCGGTGACCGGAAAGCTTCTCGGCCAGGTCCATGGACTTCTCGCGGACGCGGAAGAACTGCTGGAAGCCGGAGTCGAAGCCCGTGTAGTGCGATGCGAGGCCAATATTGAGCAGGTGCGAGTGCAGACGCTCGACCTCGAGCATGATGGCGCGGATGTACTGGGCGCGCAGCGGGACATGAATGCCCTGGGCGCGCTCGACGGCCTCGGCGTAGGCCACCGAGTGGGCGCAGCCGCAGATGCCACAGATGCGGTCGGCGAGGAACGTCACGGCGTCATAGTTCAGGCGCGTCTCGGCGACCTTCTCCATACCGCGGTGCACGTAGAACAGACGGTAGTCGGCGTCGACGATCGTCTCGCCCTCAACGAACAGGCGGAAGTGGCCGGGCTCGTCGGAGGTAATGTGCAACGGGCCCATGGGGACGAGCGTCGTCTCCTTGCCCTTGGTATCGGCCAAGAACTCGTAGTTTTCCATGTCGCTCGCGGGAGCGGGACGGAAGCGGTAGTCCATGGAGTCCTTGCGCAGCGGGTACAGGCCGCTGGGCCAATCGTCGGGCAGCACCAGGCGGCGACGATCGGGCAGGCCCTCGGGGATCAGGCCGAACATGTCGCGCAGCTCGCGCTCGCCCCACACGCAGGCGGGGACGAACGGCGTCACGGACGGGAACGTCATCTTGGCGGGATCGACCTCGGTGCGCACGGTCACCCAGCCGGGATCCTCCCCCTCCATGGAGATGACGTAGTACACGACGTAACGGCCGCACAGGCTGCGCTCATCGTTGCCGATGATCACGGGAATCCAGCCGTAGCGCTCGTAGTACAGGTAGTGGACGGCCTCGGGCAGCTTGTCCTGCTTGACGGTAATCGTCAGCTGGTCCTCGCACTGCCACTCGACCTTTTCGATGCAGCCCGGAACGGCGCGGCGCAGGGCCTCGACATGGCTCTCGCAGCGACGGGCATACACCTTGTTCTCAGTTTCAATCATTCGTTACTCCACCTCGCTCTGAGCGGTCTCGGTACCGAACACAGCGCGGTACATCGGCGTCGCGTGAAGTTCCTCGGTGCTCTGCTCGAGCACGATGCCGGTCGCGGTCTCCACACCGTGCACGAGAGGCAGCGGGGTGGCGATGCCAAACCACAAGATCATGACAGCCAGGATGATTTCGGGGATAAGCATGAGCGCCGGGGCCTCATGCTTGCCCATGCCCTGGGGCGCATGGCCGAATACCGACTTGAGTGCGATACGGGTGAGCGCGGAGATGGCCACGGTAAGACCGAGGGCGACCACGACGACCAGCCACATGGGACCGGCGGTAACACCGGCGACAAAAGTCAGGAACTCGGAGATAAACATGCCAAAGGGCGGGAAGGCACCAAGACCGAGCAGCGCCAGGACGGCGAGCGCGGCGGTTGCGGGGGCAACCTCGACGACGCCCTGGATCTTGGCCAGGCTACGCGTGCCAAAAGCGTGCTGGATGTTGCCGGACACGCAGAAGGCAAGCGTCTTGGTAAAGCCGTGGAACACGCAGTGCAGCAGGGCCGCGGCGATACCCAGCGGGCCACCGATACCCAGGCACAGGGCGATAACGCCCACGTTCTCCACAGACGAGTACGCAAAGCGGCGCTTGAGGTCGTCCTGACGAAACATCGAGAGCGCCGCCACCAAAATGGACAGCGTGCCGACGATCAGCAGCAAAAGTTGCGGATACTCGGCGCCCACGGCCTGGATGGTAAAGCCGTAGAAGCGCATGATCACAAGCATGGCGCACTTAAGCAGCACGCCCGAGAGCAGGGCCGAGACAGGGCTCGGGGCCTGGGAGTGGGCATCGGGCAGCCAAGTGTGCATGGGGAACAGGCCGGCCTTGGTGCCAAAGCCGATCACGATAAACGCAAACGCGAGGCGCATGAGCGTCGGGTCGAACTGGTCGGCATACGGCAGCACGCACGACAGGAATGCGGCCTCGTGGGCGTTGGGAATCACGTCGGCGGCGTTGGCGTAGATCAGCAGCGTACCGAACAGGCCAAAGGCCACGCCGGCGGTGCAGACCATCGCATACTTCCAAGAAGCCTCGAGGGCCGTCTTGTTCTTGTAGATACCCACGAGGAACACGGTGGAAAGCGTGGTTGCCTCAACGGCGGCCCACGTGAGGATCATGTTGTTGGACAGGCACGCGAGCAGCATGGTGAACACAAACAGGCTAAACAGCGCAAAATACTGCTTGGCGCGCTCGGCGGGCATGGAGCCTTCCTCGATATCGGCCTTTACATAGGGCAGCGAGAACAGCCCCGTAAGAAAACCGATAAAGCCGATGAGCAGCACGAAGATGGCGCCCAGCGAATCGAGGTGGAACCACAGGCCAAGAGCGCTCGCGGTGTCGCCGCTCATAAGGACGTCACCGGCCGTCACAATCGACAGCACCAGGACGGCTGCGACGGAGACCAGGTTGAGACCGGCAAACACGTTATAGGACGTGTTCTTGGGCAAAAACGCCATGACCAGCGAGAACACCAAAGGAGTCGCGAGCAGGGCGAGAATCAACGTTTCCATGGACTACCCCCTCAGCTCGGACAGGTCGCGCGCATCGAGCGAGTGGGAGTCGTCCCAAATGCGACGCACGACGATGGACATGATGATGACGGCAAAGATGGCGTCGGTGGCGATACCGATCTCGATGATCTCGGGAGCGGTGGGGGCCAAAAGCGCGAGCGTCACGTGGCTGCCGTTTTCCATAAGGCAGTAACCAAAGATCTGCTTCATGATGTTGCGCTGCGAGATGATGCAGGTGAGGCCCACAAAGAAGTGAGCGAAGCTAATAGCGAGCGCAGGCGTTGCGACCTCGGCCGTGGGAAGGCTGATCTGCGTCACGACGGCAAAGCAAATCGCGACCTCCACGGCGATGATGCAGATGGCCCACGCGGGCTTAAGGCCGGCCTTGAGTGATGCGTCGCTCGGCTCGCCCATCTTCTTGTATGCGCGGTTGAGGATATAAGGGACCAGGACGACCTTGGTGATAAAGGCAGATCCGGCCCACATAAGCAGCTCCTGCGCACCGGTGGTGGCACCGAGCGTAGCGAGCAGCCCCACGAGCACCAGCGACTGCACCGCATACCAGTTGATGGCATGTTTGATGTTCTTGGAGACGACCACCATGGTGGACGTGACGATCAGAAGGCCGCCAAGGATGTTGACGATCGAATAACCCATGTCGTTATACCTCCTAACCGATCCAGCTGGCCGAAAGCGGGCCGCTGACGATGACCATGATGATGAGCACGATGAACACGAACGCCATCGCACGGGGAAGCGGGGCTCCCGCAGCGACCTCTTCGCTCGGCTCGCCGGGCAGGCAATAGCCCATCCACTTGAGGAACCAGGCGAAGGTGGCGACGGTCTCGGCGACCATGATGCACACGAGCACCAGGATCGCGACGTTGCCGGCACCTACAGAAAAGCCGCCGGCGATGATCTGGAACTTCGAGAAGAACGTGTTCATGGGCGGCACGCCGGCAATAGCGAGTGCCGCGACACCGAAGCCCACGCCCGAGATCGGGTACTTCTTTACGATGCCGCGAAGCTTGGGCAGCATACGCGTGCCGAGCGTAAAGGAGAACGAACCGGCGATCAGGAAGAACAGCGTCTTGGCGAAAGCGTGGTTAAAGATGTGGCAGACGGCGCCATCGAAGGCCAGCTGGCTGCCAAAGACCGAAAGGCCCAGACCAAAGAACACATAGGAGAGCTGGGCGATCGTGGAGAAGGCCAGCAGACGCTTCATGTCCTTTTGCGGCAGGTACATAAGGAAGCCAAAGAGCATGGTGACCATGGCGTCGATAATGGCGACCCAACCCACGATCTCGGGGATCTCGCCGGCAGAGACGAGTGCACGCGCGAACACGCACACGCCGACCTTAACCATCGAGGCGCCATGCAGGTAGGCCGAAACAGGCGTCGGCGCCTCCATGGCCGAAGGCAGCCACATGTACATGGGAACCTGTGCGGACTTGGCCCAGGCCGCAAACAGCACGAGCAAAAGGACGATAGCCTTGAGCTTGGCGTCGAGGCCGGCAATCGCGGTAATGGCGAAGGTGCCGGTATGGGCAAACACGATGGCGGCGCCCAGATACAGGCCGAGCGCACCGATATGCGTAATGATCAGAGCCTTCATGCCGGCCTTCTTGGCCGTAGGCGTCATGTAGTAGCTAATGAGGCCCCAAGAGCACGCACCCGTGATCTCAAAGAACACGAGCTGGCCCAAAAGGGTCGAGCTGTACACGAGACCGGCCATGGCGCCGATGAAGGTCGCGAGGTACGCGTAGAAGCGACGACGCGGTGCGTCGGGATGCTCACGGTTATTCTCGCTCATATAGGGAATCGAATAGATCACGACAAGCAGGCCGATACCCACAAAGGCGGGCGCGAGCAGCGTGCTCATGCGATCGAAGGTGAATCCCATGACGAGGGTCTGCCCAAACGAGATCAGGGGGACCTGCGTGTCGGGCATGCCGGCACCAGCGAAATTCGCGGCGAGGGCGATGGTGCAGACCGTCGAGACGGCGGCACCCAAAACGCTGAACCACTTGGCGTACGGACGGGGGAACAGGGCGACGAGCACCGAGGCCACCATCGGGGCCGCGATAGCGACCAAGCCGAGAAGGGACAGACTGACTGCAAATGACATTGTTTCTCCCTTCTCCTACACGCCGACGACCACGAAGACAAACGCCAGAACGGCGATGCCCACGACGGCCCAGGTCTGATTACCGAGTACCTTAAAACGCGAGCGCGAGCAGGAGTTCTCGATCACGCCGCATACGACAAAATCGATCAGGCACTTCACCAGGAAGATGACTGCACCCAGAACAGCGGCGGCGCCCACGGTCGCGGGCTCGCCCCAGGGGACGAAGATCGCGCAGAACCAGGCGACGACCAGGACCTGCTTCATGGACATGGCGAGCTTGGCCATCGCAAGCGACGGGCCGGAAAGCTCGGCGAGCGGACCTTCCTGAAGCTCCTGCTCGGCCTCGGCCTGATCAAACGGCAGCTTGCCGAGTTCCATGTAGCAGGCGATCGCAAAGGCGATGCCGGCGAGGATCACGGCGACCGGCGCGTCGATGGCGCCCGTCATGATGTGCTGACCCATGGTGGCGATGTCGGTGGAACCGCACACCAGGGCGGCGGCAAACAGCGCCAGCAGCATGGACGGCTCGATGAGCACGCTCATGAGCAGCTCGCGGACGCCGCCGATACCGGCGTAGGCGTTGGACGAATCCACGCCGCAGAGGGCGAAGAAGAAGCGGGCGAGCGCCAGGCTGTACATGATGGTGATGGCGTCACCAAAGACCGGGATGGGGCTTTGCGCCGTAAAGAGCGGCAGGCCCATCGCGAGCATAAAGGCGACGGCGAAGAACAGCGGCGGCATAATGCGCAGCGCAAAGCTCGCGTCCTCGCTCTGGGACTCGGGGCGCGCAAAGAGCTTGGCCAGGTCGCGATAGTCCTGCATGATGCTGGGGCCGCGACGGTTGTGCATCTTGGCGCGGATCACGCGGCCGAGACCGGAGAAGAACGGCGCGACGGCCATGACGACCACGCCCTGCAGAACGGCAAGTACGATGTTGTTCATGCTCTCCCCTCCTTAACCCATTTGCACGGCGAGCACGAGGAACACCACGAGTGCCGCGACGATGTAGCAGATATAGATGCTGTAGTTGCCACCCTCGAGCTTAGTCGCGAGGTCGGCGAGCTTCTCGACACCCTTATGCGGGGCATCGACGAGAACCTTGTCGGGTACGGGCTCCACAGCCTCGGCCACACCGGTGAGCTTCTGGAAGAAGTGCGCGATGGACCAGCAGACGGCCGTGCAGCGGTCGCGCAGCGTGTAGAGCGGCTGCATAAACCAGGACACCTCGGAGGCAAAGGTCGTGGCCACGACGGGCATATGCTCGTTGGGAGCATAGCCGCATGCCCACGGCTGGGACTTCTGCACCTTGCCGACGGTCTTGAGCTTGCGATAACCGCAGGCAAGACCGACGAGCACCACGAGCGCAATAGCGATCGCGGGCGTGGAGGTGGCAGCGCCGGAGTACTGGTTCATGAGCTCCATGCCCTCGGCGGCAAACACGCCGCCGTACGGATGCAGCACGGACGCGGCGACATCGACCAGCACAGGCGCGATCACGGGAGCGCCAATGCCCAGCACGACGCAGATGGCCGCGAGCAGGCCCTGCGCGAACACCATGGGGGCGGGAACCTCCTTGGCATTGGCCGCAGCCTCGGAACGGGGCGCGGAGGCAAAGGAGACGCCATAGGCCTTGACGAAGCACGTGACAGCCAGCGCGCCGGTAATGGCAAGCGCGACGGCAGCGAACACGGCCACGATCATGACGGCCTTGTCGCCCTGCATGGCGGCATTAAACAGCGACTGGTAGGTAAACCACTCGGAAACAAAGCCGTTAAAGGGCGGGATGGCCGAGATGGCAAGCGCGCCAACGAGGAAGCAGATGGCCGTTGCCGGC
Organism: uncultured Collinsella sp.; assembly: GCA_900544385.1. GTDB lineage: Bacteria > Actinomycetota > Coriobacteriia > Coriobacteriales > Coriobacteriaceae > Collinsella. The sequence continues at coordinate 5,825 of UQVD01000052.1, read as the reverse complement.
ATACGACGGAACAGGCCGCCCATCTTCTCCATATTGCGCGTACCCGTGGAGTACAGCAGCGCACCGGCGCCCAAGAACAGCTCGCCCTTAAACATCGCGTGGTTAAACGTGTGGTAGAGGGCGGCCATCAGAGCCAGGACGGCGATACCGACCGAGTTGAGCGCCATGGCGGCCATGGAGGCACCGACGCCGAGCAGAATGATGCCGATGTTCTCGACGGAGTGATAGGCCAGCAGGCGCTTGATGTCATGCTCCTGCAGGGCGAAGGCCACGCCGAGAACCGACGAGATCGCACCGAAGACCATGACCATAAGGCCCCACCAAACCTGAACGCCCGAGGCGGAGAGCAGTTCGAGACCAACCTTGAGGATGCCGAAGATACCGATCTTGATCATGCCGCCGGACATGAGGGCCGACACGTTGGACGGCGCCTCGGGATGTGCCTTGGGCAGCCAGCCGTGCAGCGGGATGATACCGGCCTTGGCGCCAAAGCCAAAGAAGGCGAGCACGAAGCACACGGATGCGACCGCGGGGCTAAACTGCGTAGCGCGGAAATCCGCAAAGGCAAACGAGCCACCGGCGAAGTTGGTCATGGTGAGGAAGCTCGCCATGATGAGCACAAAGCCCACGTGTGCGATCACAAAGTAGAGCCAACCGCCGTGGATGGAATTCTCGTTCTCCTCGATCACGACCAGGAAGTACGAGGTCAGCGACATGAGCTCAAAGGCGACCAGGAACCAAAACACGTTGTCGGCGGTGATGACGAGCATCATGGACGCCACGAAGGTGTTAAAGAAGAAGCCGGCGCGGCCCTTTTTGCCCGGGTACTCATCAAAGTAGTTGAGACCGTAGATCGAACCGGCAAACGCGAGCACCGAGATGAGCGCCACGAACAGGCCGGACAGCTGATTGAGCAGCAGCTGGAAATGGGCAAACGGGAAGAACACGATGGTGTCGACCGACGTGACATCGCCCAGCACGGCCTGGATACCGGCCACAAACGAAAGCACCGCGGCGACGGCGCCGATAAGGCAGCCGGCGGTTTTGGCGGCGTTATCGGCCTTGATCAGCAGAACCGAGGCGAGCGCACCGATGCACGAGACGGCAAGCGATGCGATAAACAGCGTCATGCTATCCATTGTTTACGCTCCCTTCTGCTTTCTCGGACAGGCCCTGGGCCACAGCGGTAACGTCGACGACCGGACCGTTTTCGATCGAACGCAGGCGCTTGGCCTCGTCGAGCTCGCGATCGGCCGCGCCGCCCATGACGGTCAGCGCCTTGGTGGGGCACGCCGCCACACAATGCGGGCCGTCCGGATCGAAGGCGCACAGGTCGCACTTGACGGCGCAGGTGTACTGGCCAGGAGCCCACGTAAGCAGGCTGCTCAGGGACTTAGGATACGAAGGCGTCGGGTCGCACATGCCTGCGACACCGGCGATAGACGTGCCATCGGGATGGATGGCTCCGAAGGGGCACGCGATGGCGCACAGCCTGCACCCGATGCACTCCTGCTCCTTGACGTGGATGCGATCGCCATCGTGCTCGATGGCATTCACCGGGCAAACCTCGGCGCAGGGGGCACCCTCGCAATGGTGGCAGGCAAGGGCGGCCGAAATACCGCCGGTCTTCACGAGCGCCAGGCGCGGCGTATCCTGAAGACCCTGCATCCGGTGGGCGTCGGCACAGGCGGACTGGCATGTTCCGCAGCCGATGCACCTCTCCGGGTTGATGTCGATGAAGCGGTTCATCCCCACTTCCTTTCAAAATAACGGGCCGGGCTCCCGAACGTACGGGACGCCCGGCCCAAAAAGCCAACGAGAACGGGACTACACGATTTGGTTCACGTGCGTCTCGTCGTCGAACTTGGCGGCGCCAGGCTCAACGTCCTGGGGAGCAGCGGCGTCCACCAGAGCCTGCTTGAGCTCGGTGTACTGACGCTCTACCTCGCCCTCTGCCCAAACCTGGTCGGCAATGGCGTCGACCTGGCAGGCGGAGAACTTGTCCTCGGGCGTATGCGAGACCGGGTCGACCTTGTGAATGGTCAGCTCGTTGCACTTGCCGATCCACCACTGGTAGGTCATGTAGACCGTGCCCTTATTGATGCGATCGCTCACGTCGGCGCGGCTGTATACCTGGCCGCGGCGGCTGTGAATCGAGACGATGTCGCCGTTCTTGATGCCGCGCGCCTGGGCGTCCGCGGGATTCATGCGGACAAAGCCGGGCTCGTCGGCGAGCAGCGCCAGCGTCTTGCAGTTGCCGGTCATCGAGCGGCAGCTGTAGTGACCGACCTCGCGGACGGTGCACAGAATGAGCGGGTACTCATCGTCGGGAAGCTCGGAGGGCGCCTCCCAGTCGTGCGCCATCAGGTTGGCGCGGCCGTCCTTGGTGGTGAACTTGCCACCAGCGAACATGTCGGGCGTACCGTGGTCGTTCACATCGGTGCTCTTGACGGGCCACTGGGCGTAGCCGCCCTCGGGAGCCATCTTCTCGTAGGTCGCGCCCACAAAGTTGGGGCACAGGCTGATGCACTCGTTCCAGATCTGCTCGGTGTTGTCGTAGTGCATGGGGTATCCCATGCGCGTAGACAGGTCCGCGAAGATCTCCCAGTCGTGACGGCACTCGCCCTTGGGCGGAACAGCCGCGTCAAAGTGCTGGAAGCTACGGTCGGATGCGGTAAAGACACCCTCGTGCTCGCCCCAAGAGGTGGCAGGCAGGATGACGTCGGCGAGCATGGTCGTCTGCGTCATAAAGATGTCCTGGCAAATGAACAGATCCAGCTCGGAGAGCGTCTTGCGCATACCGGCTGAATCGGGCTCGGTCTGCACCGGGTCCTCGCCGTAGTTGTAGAAGCAGTGCACCTTGCCCTCGTCGACCAGGTGGCCCAGGTCGGTGAGCTTGTAGCCCTCCTCGAGCGGGAGCTTTTCCTCGGGCACGCCCCAAGCCTTGGCAAACTTGGCGCGCACTGCCGGGTCGGTGACCTTCTGGTAGCCAGGGTACAGGTTGGGCAGCATGCCCATATCGCAGGAGCCCTGGACGTTGTTCTGACCACGCACGGGCGCGAGACCGGAATTGGGTTTGCCGATCTGGCCGGCAACGCAGGCGATGGAGGCGATGGTGTGCACCGTCTTCAGGTTCTGCTTCTGCTGGCATACGCCCATGCCCCAGCCAATGATGGCAGAGGGCTTCGCCGTGGCGTACATCTCGGCAGCTTGGTGGATCAACGCGGGCTCGACACCCGTGATGTCCTGTACGGATTCGGGAGTGTAGTTCTTGATGGTCTCCCACCACTCGTCAAAGCCGTTCGTGTGCTCGGCGACGAATTCCTTGTCGTAGAGGCCATCGTTGACCAAGCAGTTGGCAAAGGCGTTGAGGAACGCGACGTTGCAACCATTCTTGATCGGAAGGTAGAGATCGGCGATACGCGCGGTTTCGATATGGCGCGGATCGGCGACGATGATCTTGCAACCCTTTTCTTTGGCTCGCACGATACGCCTTGCGACGATGGGGTGCGAATCGGCAGGGTTATAGCCGAAGAGGAAAATGCAGCCCGCATCCTCCATACCGGGGATGGAGCATGACATGCAACCTGAACCAACCGTGTCCATCAGACCGAGGACAGTAGGGCCGTGTCAAGTACGGGCGCAGTTGTCCACGCTGTGGGTGCCGATGCACGCACGCGTAAACTTCTGCATAACGTAGTTCGCCTCATTGCCGCCGCCTCGCGAAGAGCCGGTGGTCATGACAGCGTTAGGACCATATTCGTCAATTATGGCCTGCATCTTAGATGCGGTGAAATCCAGTGCCTCGTCCCAGCTTACGCGCTCAAGATCCGCGCCCTTAGTGCGGCGGATCATCGGGTGCAGTACGCTAGGAGTCAAGATCTTGGTGTCGTTGATGAAGTCGTAGCCGCTCATGCCCTTAAGGCACAGCTCGCCCTGATTGGTGATGCCGTTGAGCGGTTCGGTACCCACGACCTGGCCGTTTTGGACCAAGAGGTTAAACTGGCAACCGGCGCCGCAATACGGGCAGATCACTTTATGCTTCTCCATGACACCCTCCTTCCTTTCTCTGCTACCGATTAATCGGTACTTATTTGACAATCGTTGGGCTTGTATGGCCGCCCGCCTACGCCTCGTTTTCGATGGTGGCGCGGGCACGCTCGGCAGTCAGCTCCGCCAGGCGCTCCTCGTCCACCAGGGTGAGGCCCTTGGTCGGACAAGCCTCGGCACACGCCGGACCGCCGGGACGGTCCACGCACAGGTCGCACTTGAGCACGAAGCTCTTAGTCTGCGAACCTACGCGCACGTCGCCCATCAAGACGGGGACCTGCGTGGTCGCCACGCTCACGGCGCCAAAGGGGCAGGCCATGACGCAGCTCTTGCAGCCGATGCAGTTGTCCTCGTTGACGCCGATGCGATGGTTCTTTGGATCAAAGAACAAGGCGCCCGTAGGACAGGCCTTCGCGCACGGGGCATCCTCGCAGTGATGGCAAGCCACCGGTGCGGAGATCTCGTACGTACGCGTCACGCGCAGGCGCGGCGCGGCGATGTTACCGGGGATGTCGTGCGCCTCGATACACGCCGCCATGCAGGTTTGACACCCAATGCAGCGCGAAGAATCGGCTACGACTCGCTTATTACCCATGTTGTTCACTCCCTCCTGAATCCCTTGTCGGAGAGACCCTGTCGACATTGACCCAAGCCGCCCGTGGCCTGGCATCGACGTATCGAATGCATGCGGCGAAACATGCACTCGGTAGAGTTTCTCCAACGATATACAGGTTAAATATACGCAGTTGCAGGGGGCAAACTTGAGCATAGGCCCTGCAATACGGGTGTATTGCAGGGGTTTTGGCAGGTTGGAATTATTCTCTAGAAGCTATAAAGGTGAGTGTATTACATGCGTACGCCTCAGAGATTTTTACGCGCTCTCATTTTGGATGTACTACGCTTGTATTCGTGTTAATGGTTATTTACTTGAGTAAAATAAAGTAAAGGTTATAAGATTCTAAGATGTCGGTGTATGCCGCATTTGACCGACTATATTGCACGTTAGCTAAGGGAGGGCAGTGATGTCATCGACGCAAAAACGAGCCATCCTGCAGGTGCGCATTCGCGAAGAGGACAAACAGCATGCCGAGCGCCCCTACGACGCCATGGGCACATCGCTTGCCGAGGCCGTCCGTCTATTTGTCGCGCAGAGCATTTTGATGCGCAAGCTTCCCTTTCAGCCGGTCGGCGTGCGCTCAAAGGACGGCACCGCCGCCTATAGATCGCTCAAAGCATATGGGGACCCCAATCGCCGCTCCGAGGAGCGCAATGCTTGGATTGAGTACCTTGCTACAGAAAGCGACGATTCGATTTTGGGTCCCGAGGAAGTAGATATCCATGAGTAGCACCATCATCGACGAGACCGTCATCCTACGCTACCTGCTTGACGACGACGAAGTTCTGTCACCTCGCGCTGCCAAGGTCATCGCCACGCGCACCGCTCGTGTCTACCCCGAGATCATCACGCGCGTCGTGGTCACGCTGCGCGACGTCTATAAGGTTCCCCGCGTTGAGATTGCTACGGCCATGAGAAGGCTGCTCGATGACGTCATGGTTGACGAGCCCACCGTTGTCGCCCTTGCCATCAAACTCTTTGGCAAGACCCATATGGACTTTACCGACTGCCTCCTCGCAGCCCGAACCGCCATCTACAACGATGATGTCGTGAGCTTTGGCAAGCCCATCATCCAAGGCATGATCGATTACCGTCGCAAGCGCCAAACCGCTGCCGAAGTCCGCGACCTGTCTCTTATACACATCTGACGCTGCCGACG
>UQVD01000051.1 GCA_900544385.1 uncultured Collinsella sp. | reverse complement strand
AAAACGTTAACTCATATGGTCGCGATCTGTTTGGCAAGCCGCGTTTTGCCGATCTGCTGCGTGCCGTGGGTGATACGGGTGTGGAGCGCATCTTCTTTACCTCTTCTCATCCTAAGGATCTTCTCCCCGAGACCATCGACGCCATGGCCGAGACGCCCGCCGTCATGCCGCAGCTTCACTTGGCCGTTCAGTCGGGCTCCACGCGTATCCTCAAAGAGATGAATCGCCGTTATACACGCGAGGACTATTTGGGCCTGGTCGATCGCATCCGCAATCGCATGCCCGATATCGCGCTCTCGACTGACATTATCGTTGGCTTTCCGGGCGAGACTGAAGAAGACTTTGAGCAGACGCTCTCACTTGCCGAGACGGTCCGCTATGCTCAGGCCTATACCTTCATCTATTCCAAGCGCGCCGGTACCCCGGCCGCAGAGATTGACGATCCTACGCCGCATGAGGTTATTCTCGAGCGTTTCAACCGCCTGGTTAAGGTTATCGAGACCACGGCACACGAGTATAACCAGGGTGAGCTTCATACTGTGGTTCCGGCGCTCATTGAGGGAACGAGTAAAAAGAACGACGCGGTCCTGCTGGGCAAGAGTCCTAAGAATCAGACCGTTCATGCGCCTATCCCCGAGGGTTACAGCATCGATCAGCTTGTTGGCAAGATCGTTGATGTTGACGTTGATGTCGCTAAGACCTGGTATTTGTCCGGCTCCGTTGTGGGCGAGCCGCGCTAATGGTTTCTTCCGGGGTAGGTCTTTCCGCCGTTGCGATCGTCGGTCCGACGGCGGTTGGTAAGAGTGATGCTGCCGACCGTTTGGCCGCTCGTCTTTCGTCCGAAGTGCTGTCGTGCGATGCGATGCAAATCTATCGCGGCATGGACATCGGTACCGCAAAGATGACGCCCGATGAGTGTACGGCGCCGCTGCGTCTCGTCGACATTGTAGGGCCGGGTGTGGCATATTCTGCTGCGCTTTATCAGGCTGACGCTCGCGCGCATGTTGAGCGCTTGCTGGGCGAGGGCCGCCTACCGGTGTTTTGCGGGGGTACAGGCTTGTATCTCAAGGCTGCTCTCGATGAGATGGACTTTCCCTCGGGTGAACTTGAGGACGATCGCCGTGCGGGCTATCAGGAGCTTGCCGAGCGTATTGGCGAGGAAGAACTGCATGCCCTGCTTGCCGAGCGCGACCCAGAATCGGCTGCTGTTATTCATCCCCATAACGTGCGCCGTGTGATTCGTGCGCTCGAGATGCATGATGATGGTATCTCCTATGCACAGCAAAAAAGTCAGTTTAGTGTTACGCGCGAGCATTATCATGCTCTATGGTTTGGTCTGACGCGTAATCGTGAGGTGCTCTACGAGCGCATTAACCTGCGTGTCGATCTGATGTTTGAACAGGGTCTTGTTGATGAGGTTCGCGGTCTTATGGACCAGGGGCTGGGAGATGCCCTGACGTCGATGCAGGCAATTGGCTATAAAGAGATTATTGATGCTTTCAATGGCTTGATTTCTATGGATGAGGCTCGCGAACTCATCAAGATGCGTTCGCGTCGCTATGCCAAACGTCAGCTTTCGTGGTTTAAACGCGATGACCGCATCGTGTGGTTCGATATGGACGAGTTTACGATCGATGAGGTCGTTGAGGACATCCTGCATCGTATTGAGGCTGCCTAATGGCCCGTTTCCCCCTTGTTCCCACGGCGCCCGAGCCCGAGCGTGCCATATTAGTTGGTGTTGAGTGGCGCGACAATGCGTGGCCGCTCGATCGTTCGCTTGACGAGCTTGAGCGTCTGGCCCATACGGCTGGCGCCCAGTGCGTAGTGCGTTTGTCACAGCGTCTGGTCAAGCCGTATCCAAAATCGTTTATCGGCTCCGGTAAGGTTGAGGAGCTTTGCGGGCTCGTGCATCGTATGGATGTCGATGTTGTTATCTTCGACGACGATTTATCGCCCTCGCAGCAATCCTATTTGGAGAAAGCCGTGGGCGAGCCGGTAAAGATTATCGATCGTACAGCACTGATCTTGGATATCTTTGGCCTGCATGCTCAGACGCGTGAGGGACGCCTACAGGTACAGCTGGCGCAGCTTCAATATCTGTTGCCTCGTCTGCGTGGCATGTGGAGCCATCTTGCCAAGGAGCAGACGCGCGGCGGCATCGGTTCGCGCTTTGGCCAGGGTGAAAGCCAGCTCGAGGTTGACCGTCGCTTGATTCGCAATAAGATTGCCGCGCTTCGTCGTGAGCTCAAGCAGGTTGAACAGCGTCGCGATGTCCAGTCCAAGAGCCGCATTGAGTCACCGGCGTTTCGCGTCGCGTTAGCCGGTTATACCAATGCCGGTAAATCGACGTTGCTCAATCGCCTGACCGGCTCTACGGTACTTTCGCAGGACAAGCTGTTTGCTACGCTCGACCCGACGACGCGTTCGTATCGCCTGCCCGGCGGTCGCGGTATGACGATTACCGATACCGTTGGCTTTATTCAAAAGCTACCGCATGGTCTCGTTGATGCTTTTAAGTCCACGCTGTCTGAGGTTCTTGGTGCCGATCTGATCCTTAAAGTTGTGGATGCCTCTGACGAGGACTACGAGCGCCAGCTCGAGGCAGTCGATCGCGTTCTTGACGAGATCGGTGCCGGCGAGCGTTTGACGCTTACGGTGTTCAATAAAATCGATCTTCTCGATAGCGTTGATCGACTGAGCTTCCGGCGTCGCTATCCCGAGGCCGTGCTGTTCTCGGCCCAGACGGGCGAGGGACTCGACGATCTCGTCGACCGTATTGCTCGTGAGGCGGCTGCTACCGATGTGTTGCTCTCTGCTGATATCCCGTATCGCGAAGGCGCCCTCATCACGCTGGTGCATGAGCAGGGAACCCTTTTGCATGAGGAATATCTTGAGGACGGCGTTCGCATTGTGGCGAAGCTGCCGGCCCGTATCGCGCCGCGGCTCGAGCGTTATCGCACCGAGTAGACGAGCTCTAAAATGCCCAGAATGATGGGTTGATGCAGCAGATAAAAGGGGAGTGCATGACGTCCAAGGCTGGCGAGCGCCGGGACGGGATTGGCGTAGGCCCAGCTTGGGGCGGTTTTATCGATTCCCTGCGCTATATGTGCGGCGAAGTATCCTGCAAGATACATAAAGATAAACGGGATGATGGGGTAGTAATCACCTGAGACAAACCCAGGGCTTGGAAATCCCAGCCACGCCAGGTAGGGGACAGGGTAGATCGTTTTGGGGATGCTCCAGGTGAGGGCAAACAACACAAGGCATAGGGACATGCCCCATCTCGCCGAAATCTTCTTAAGGACGGGATCGGTCAACGCTACGATGCCGGTACATGCGGCCATGCAGTAGATGATGCCAAAATTAACCGAATCGTCGACTGAGACAAGTGTTGTTGCCAACCAGACGACGAGTGTTGCTATGGCGTATTTGGCGGCACGTTTGATATTGTTGCGCGAAAGAGTGCACATCCAACCCGCGATAAACAAGAATACCCAGCTGATGCTGGCGCGTCAGATGTCTTGAAAGACAGTCTGTGTAAACCAGGGCATGTCCCAGCCGTACAGGTAGGCGAGATCGTAACAAGCGTGAAAACCCGCCATTGAAATCATCGTAAACCCGCGGACGGTATCAAAGATGGTGATGCGTTTTTGCATTACGAGAACCGGCGCATCAAGCCGACGACTTTGCCCAAGATAACGGGATTCGTTGCATAGATAGGCTCCATTGTGTCATTCTCAGGCTGCAGGCGTACGCGTCCCTGCTCCTTGTAGAACGTCTTGACGGTCGCTGAACCATCAATCATGGCCACGACAATTTCGCCGTTCATGGCACTCTTTTGCTCGCGGACGATGATGTAATCGCCATTGAAGATGCCGACATTGATCATTGAGCTCCCATGTACCTCAAGGATAAAGGAACCCTGATCAGTGGCGATTTCGGTCGGGATAGTAAAAGTGTCTTCGATATTCTGCTCGGCCAGAATGGGAATCCCAGCCGCGACGCGACCAACGAGCGGTAGCGAGACCGTTCCGCGAGGTGCGGTGGGCTCGTCAGATTTAGAAATTGAGACCGAGGAACCGTCCTCGTTAAAGAGTTCCAGGGCGCGCGGTTTGGTGGCATCGCGCTTGAGTAGCCCGCGCGCCTCCAGGGCAGAGAGATGGGCGTGCACGGTGCTGGGGGAGGAAAGACCCACGGCAGAAGCCATCTCGCGCACGCTGGGCGGATAACCCTTCTCCTGCTGATATTCCTTGATGAAGTCGTAAATTTGCTGCTGACGCTTGGTAATTTTGCGAGCCATCAGGGCATCCTCTCTACCCATGTCAAACAAATGTTCGAATTTTGCTTGACAGGAACAACTGTTCGAAGATAATAATAACCGAACATTCGTTCTCGCGCTAGACATTTTTGTCCGCGCGGCTTGATAAAACTGTTCTCAGCAAAACACGCGAGAGGAGAACATGATGAACGCAACGAATATGGTCCAGGGAAACCTCGCCCTTAAGCTCGAGACGCCTGCAGAACCCACTTTTACGGTTGTTCAGGGTGGCCGCTCCGGCTTTCAACCTTTGACTGTAAAGCCTGCTCGCAATCAGCAGGCTGTAGTCGCGCCGGCCCGCGTTGCCCTGAAGGTTCCGACGATTGTCGCCGTTGCCGTTGCGCTTACGCTCTTCTTTGTCCTCGCTACGTCGGTCTTTAGCGCTCGTCACGCCGCGTATGCCGAGTCCGTTTCCAACGTTACCTATGAGACCATTCGCGTTCGGCCTGGTGATTCTCTTTGGTCGCTTGCCGAGGAATATCCAATCGAAGGCCTTTCCACGCAAGAGACTTCCGACATGATCCGTAACGTCAATCATCTGGAGCATGGTTCGCTCGCCGCCGGTGCGCATCTTAAGGTTCCTGCTCGTTTGTAATCATTATCGCGCTGCGCATGGTACCCTTGTTATCGTTTAAGAGGAGGTACCATGCGCTGTCCTAAATGCGGCAAGGCACATACCCGCGTCGTTGATTCCCGTATGCAGGAGTCAAATAACACCATTAAGCGCCGTCGCGAATGTTGCTCGTGTAACTACCGCTTTACAACGTTCGAGCGATGCGAAGACCCAATTGAGGTCATTAAGTCGGACGGAACTAAGCAGCGGTTCGATCGCAATAAGCTGCTCGTCGGCTTGATGCGCGCCACCATCAAGCGTGATATCGACACTAAGAAGCTCAATGAGATTATCGACGACATCGAGGTCGAGCTGCGCTCTCGCACGCTGACGGCCGTCACGTCGCATGAGTTGGGTGACATGGTGCTCAAACGCTTGGCCAAGATCGACAAGGTGGCGTACATCCGCTTTGCCTCGGTCTACCGCGATTTCAAAGACGTCGATGAGTTTCTGCAAGAGCTCGACAAGCTAAGGTGATTCCATGTCCAACATTACCGTCAACATAAAGCGTCTCGATCCCACTGTCGTGCTTCCCAAATACGCCCATCCCACCGATGCCGGCTTGGATCTTCGCTCCAACGAGGACTGCGTCCTGAAGCCCCTCGAACGCCGTCTGATCTCTACTGGGTTGGCCATCGCCCTGCCCGACGGCTACGCCGGCTTTGTCCAGCCCCGCAGCGGCTTGGCCATCAAGCAGGGCCTGTCTATAGTCAATACGCCGGGTCTCATCGACGCCCACTACCGAGGAGAACTCAAGGTTATCCTCATCAACCTGGATCCCTCCAACAACATCCAAATCAACAAAGGCGACCGCATAGCCCAACTCGTCATCCAAGAAGTCCCCACGGTCAACCTCATAGAAGTAGAAGAACTAGACGAAACCGACCGAGGCAAAGGAGGCTTCGGCTCCAGCGGCGTCGCTTAATCATTTTCAAGATGTAGAGTTGGCCTCTCACCCGGGGCCCACACATATCATCCCGTGCTCAAACATTCTCGCTACGCTGCGAAACTGCGCGCGGGACGATATGTGTGGGCCCCGGGTGAGAGGCCACATACTTGAATATGTATTTCGACTTGCGCGGTGGGCCTCATCAATATAATTACGACTTGTTTGTTGTTCTGACTCTCTATTAGCTGGACTACATCTTTGTAAATCCTAACCGGGAATGTGTTTTAGGTTCTAGTTAGTATGCGGCAAAGGGATACCGCCTTTGTCGCATCGGCTTACTGTATTTATATTTTCCTGTTTTACCTTTGCAGGTTCTAATGGAGGGGATACCGAAGTAGCTGCTAGTAAGTAAACGCAGCCGCTCTGCCGGAGCCGCCCTTATATCGTTCCACGCGCAGTTTCGCAGCGAAGCGAGAATGTTTGAGCATGGAATGATATAAGGGCGGCTCCGGCAGAGCGGCGGACATTCGACTAGCGGATATGCGCGGGCTTTCCGCCCCAGTAGAAGCGGCAGAAGGCTCGTTTGCGCTTTTGGGGCTTGCCTACGAGCTCCATGGTTGCGATGGCGATGTCTTTGGCAGCGTGAGGGCGGCGTAGTACTTCGCCGTTGATGAGTAGGGCTTTGAGTGATTCGGGATGGTCGTGCAAGTGACGTAGGGTTACGATGAGTTCTCGTGCGGTGGTGACATGCATGCTGGCGCCCATGCCGGTGAGCATCGTGGTGTTGGCCTTTTCCTGACCGTATGATTTGCCCAGTAGGATCATCGGCAGATGCGCGCACAGGCACTCGGTGACAGTGAGCCCGCCCGATTTGAGGATTGCCAGGTCGCAGCCGTGCATGAGGGCCGCCATGTCGTCCACGTAGTCCAGAACCGTGACGTTTTCGAGCTTCATAGCGTCGAAGAGCGTCTTGAGGCGAGTGGCGTATTCCTCATCCTTGCCCGGCAAAAAGACAAAGTGCATGTCCTCGAAGCTGCGCAGGAAGGGGAGTGTGCGGTCCATCTCCGCGCGAAAGCGAACGTACGGTTGAGGCAAACTGGCACCGGCCATCACCAACACAACGGTCTTGTCAGCGGGGAGATTGAACTTCTCGAGTTCTTCCCCGCGATTATAGTCCGTATCAAACCCGGTGCGGATGGGGATGCCTGTAATGCGGATTTTGGTCTCGGGAACCTTACGGGGGCGAAGTGTCTCGGCCATAAACTCGTTGGCTACGCAGAATAGGTCGGTATCCTTGTGGGGCCAAAAGCCTTCGACTTCGTAATCGGTCGGCACGCAGATGACCGGGTAATCGATACCCGTGATGACGCGGGCGCCCACAGCGACGTTGGCCGCCGTAATGTGTGTTGCGACCACGGCTATGGGCCTGCGGGTCCGGACGTATTCGTTGAAGGCGGGGAACATAATTCGTGACCATGCTGTGCCGCCGCCCCAGAGCAGATGTCCTGTAAGCGTATATCGCCAGGTCAGGTCGTAAATGGGGCGTGTGGCTCCCGTAAAAGAAGCCGCGGTCTTATTGCCGTCGAATTTAATACGTCCAAAATCAAGGATATCGAGCACTTCAATTTCAATATCCTCAGGGATTCCCTTGGTGCCGCGGATAAGGTCAAATGCTTGTGCAATCGCGTTGGCGGCGGCTTTGTGGCCCGATCCAACCGATGCGTGCACAATGGTTACCAGGGGTTTTTGTGCAGGTAAAACGGTCATTTGCTCCGGTTGGGGAGTGGCTTGCATGGGCAGGGGAGCGCTATTGCCCGTCTGCGTTTGATCCATCGATAACTCCCCTTCAGCTTTGTTACGCGATTTATCATTGTAGTGCATGAGTGTCATGTTCACGTAAATTTGGGTATGAGCGCAAAGAACGTCAATGTATCGACGAGAGGATATTCCATGACTACCGATCAGACAATCGATGTTGCGATTATCGGTGGAGGCCCCGCGGGCTATGCTGCCGCCATTTACGCTGCGCGTGCCAACCTGACGACGACCGTGATTGAGCAGGGCATGTCGGGTGGACAGATCGCCACGACCAATGAAGTCGAGAACTATCCGGGCATTCCGCTCTTGAGCGGCGCCGAACTCGGCGAGCGTTTTCAGCAGCATGCAGAGGGCCTGGGAGCACAGGTCGCATGGAGCATGGTTACGGGCATCGATTACGATGCCGATGCAGCGCTGTTTACGGTGCATCACGATATGGGCGATACGCTGGCCTCGAGCGTTATCGCTTGCATGGGTGCCACGCCGCGATCTGCTGGTTTCGCTGGCGAGGATACGTATCGCGGTCGTGGCGTTTCGTATTGCGCGACGTGTGACGGCATGTTCTTCCGTGGCAAGCAGGTTTTTGTCATTGGCGGCGGCAATGCTGCCTGTGAGGAAGCCCTGTTCTTGTCAGAAATCGCCAGCAGCGTGACCATCGTCTTGCGTCGCGATCAGTTCCGTGCACCTGATGGTGTTGTTCAGAAAGTACTCGAAAAGGACAATATTACAGTTAGGTACCAAACTAGTATTGTTGAGCTTTCTGGTGAAGCGATGCCCACGACAATTTCGTTCAAGGACAATGCAAGCGGTAAGACGCATGCCGAGACCTTTGAGCCTGGCTCGTTTGGCATCTTTGTCTTTACCGGGACGCAACCCCATACCGAGCTTGTTGAGCATCTTGTCGATCTGGCGCCTGATGGCGGCATTTTGACTGATGAATCCATGGCGACCCGCACGCCAGGTCTATTTGCTGCTGGCGATATCCGTTCCAAGCGCTTACGTCAGGTTGTGACCGCCGTTTCTGACGGAGCCATAGCAGCAACGAGCGCATACGCGTTTCTCCGCGGATAAGTACGATAATATATCTTATGTAAGGTTGCTATCTTTAAAACAAAGTGGTTGGACGGTGCATCAATGTGCTGTCCAGCCACTTTTACTTTCCTGCTATATAGTATGCAAAACTAGATAACCTAGAATACAATATAGCTAATGAACGGAGGATCCTTATGAACCACGCCAAACGCGTTATCCCGATGTCCGATTCGTCGGTCAGCATTAAGCCTGAGGATATTCAGCCCACTGTGCTGCCCGATGCATTTATTCAGTCCGATATCGTGCGCAAACTCAATACGTTGAGTCTGCCGCGCTATGACCAGTTGCCCAATGTGACGCTCTACCGCGACCAGGTCATTGAGTATGTTGCGCTGTGGATGGAGCCGCTGTCTATTTGCGTTGAGCAGCCTGTCATTACGCCATCGATGATCAATAACTACGTGAAGGTCGGCCTGGTGCCTGCTCCGGTCAAAAAGCAGTATGGTCGCGAGCAGATTGCCCGCCTGATCGCTATCTGCATCTTTAAGCAGGTGCTACCTATTGCCGCGGTGCAGGCGCTCTTTAACATTCAGCGTTTGAGCTACGATGCCCCGACGGCCTTCGACTATGTGGTCGATCAGCTCGAGGCATCGATTCGTTCGGCGTTTTCTGTCGAGCAGACGCCGGTTCCCGATACGGCGCATCAGGTAACGCGTGAGTCGCTGCTTGTGCGCAGCGCGGTTTCATCCTTTGTTTCGAAAGCGTACCTGATGAGCTATCTCAAGTTCAACGGGTTTAATAGCTAGCCGACGTATAAAACGGGCGGGACAAAGAGCCATCTGTCGCTTTGTCCCGCCCGTATTTTGCTGGTCGGACTTTATTTGCCCGAAGCTACGCCCATGCCATAGCCGATGATGAGGCCGTGCATCTCGGCGTAATAGGAATCCAGGCCGTTGCAGGGCATGATGATGGTCTTGGAGCCGGGCCAATGTTCGACTATGCGGTCAGTAAGCGCCTGTGCTCCAGCTTCGTTCTCAACGTGATCGATGATGACCTCGCCGCCGGCAAAACCCTCGGCTTCCATGGTGTCGATGATCTTGTTGAGCATCTTCTTTTCGCCACGCGTGTGCCCGACGAGTTCGATTTTACCGGCCTCACTTGCCGTGCCCAAAATGCGGATATTGAGCTTGTTGGCAATGACGCCGGCTGCCTTAGGGATACGTCCGGCTTTGGCGAGATTTTCGTAATTGCACAAGCTGAAGAGGATTTTGCTGTTCTGTTCAAGGCTATCGAAGTATGCGCAAGCGTCCTCGAATGAGACATCCGGGTTGCTTGCAAGATAGCGGTCGAACAGCAAGAAAATGAGGTCCATTTTGCCGCCAGCTGCGCGTGAATTGACTAGATGAATCTGTCGGTCGGGCTCCTCGGCAAGAACCATATCGCGAGCCGTGGCTGCCGCGTTGTAGCTGCCCGACACGCCCTCAGAGATCGGCATGCAGATGGTCTTGTCTGCCAATTTGAAGAGCTCGGCCCACTCCCCTACGCTGGGACAAGCGCTCGAAGAAGCGTTCGTCTCCGCCTGAACAGCGCAGTTGAGCTCATGAACATCGAGCGAAAGGTCATCGACGAATTCACGCTCCCCCACTCGAATTTTGAGGGGCGCAAATGCAAAGGTGGTATGGGGCGCGGTCGGTTGCCAATCACGGAGGTTGCAGCTTGAATCGGAGATAAGTGCCCAGCTCATAGAGGGTCCTTTCTAATTGTTCATCAACAATTATAGCCTTCTTGCAAACCGAATGGACGGCTATCTAGTTTTGAATACTAGATAGCCGTCTAAGATGAGAGAGAAAAAAAGAATGGACCTCGCGACTTAAAGCCACGAGGTCCACATTCACACGCTGTGTAAGATGTCTTAGTAGCGTACGAAGATGTAGTTATTGTTCATGCCGGCGGCAACGGAGCTGATGATAACACCCGTGTTGTAGTCGGAAGCATGAATCATCTGACCACCACCGATGTAAATGCCGGTGTGGTATGAGTTGACCACAACGTCACCGGGCTGCGGATCGGACACACGCGTCCAGCCCATAAAGGTGCCCGTGGTGCCCAGGCGGCAATAGCGACCAGTGAGGCAATAGCTAACAAAACCAGAGCAGTCGAAGCTGTTCGGGCCAATTCCGCCCCAGGAATAAGCACAACCAAGCTTGCTGTATGCACGCGAGACAACAGAACCGCCATCGACGGACTGGCTCGGAGCAGAAGGCGTCGGAGCCGGAGCAGGCGTGGAGGGCTGCGGCGTCGGAGCAGGTGCCGGCGTAGGAGCCGGAGTGTTGCCGCCCTGGTTGTTGTTATTGCTGGTCTGGCCACCGTTGTTGGTGTTCTCGGTCGTACCGGCAGTCTCGTTGCTCACCGTGGCTTTCTCGGCGGTGCTGGCGTTGATGCCGGCCTGCAGCGCGGCGTTGGCTTCGGCCTCGGCGGCTAGTTCGGCCTGCAGCTGTGAATCCAGAGAGTTTACGACGTTCTGGGCTTCAGCCTGCTGGGCGTTAAGCTCGTCGACCTTCTTTTGCGTGGCGGCGACGTTCTTTTCCTGCTCGGACTGCTTATCGGTGAGCTGCTGCTTAAGTTCCTTGACCTCTTGAATGGTCTGAGCCTGCTTATCGGAAACTTTGCCGTAGTAGAACAGACGGTTGAGCATATCGCTCAGGTCATCGACACCCGTCAGAACCTGAAGTAGGCTCAGGCCGCCGGTTTTGTACTCGCCGGCGACATAGGTCGAGAGCTTGGCCTGACCATCGGCGATCTCCTGCTGCTTTTGCGTGATCTCGCCAGCAGTCTGATCGAGCGCCTGCGTCTGCGTGGCGAGCTCATCGTAAATCTGCTGGGTTTGGGCGCCGATCTGCTCGAGCTTCGTACGAGCAGCGGCAAGGTCGGATGCGGTATCGGCGTAGGCAGGAGCCGCGAGGCCCAAGCCCAAAACACAAGCGAGGGTTGCCGTAGCAGCGCAGCGTGCCATGTTTTTGTGCGTGTTTGCTGTGCGCATGTAGCTTCCTTTCCAGTAACTAAGGGTAACGGCTAGTCCACCGTCACCAGGCTAAAGAGCTCCACATCGTCATCAGACGGCGTGAGCTTCTCGCGCGGGTTGAGAAACGCAAGCTCAAGGATACAACCGTAACCGACAAGCTTTGCGCCCATATCTCGCACCAGTTTACCTGTTGCCTCGACGGTTCCGCCCGTCGCGACCAAGTCGTCCAGAATCAACACGGTATCTTTAGAGCTGATAGCGTCGGCATGGATCTCAATTGAATCGGTGTCGTACTCGAGCTCGTAGCTCTGGCTTACGGTCTCGCGCGGCAGCTTGCCCGGTTTACGTGCGGGAACAAAGCCAGCGCCAAGGGCTACAGCCACCGGTACGCCAACCATAAAGCCACGAGCCTCGGGACCCACGACCTTGGTGATTCCCATGCCGGCAAAGTGCTCGGCGAGGGCATCGGTCATGGCTTTGAGCGCCTCGGGATTGCCAAAGAGCGGCGTGATGTCTTTAAAGATGACTCCGGGCTCGGGATAGTCGGGGATGTCGACGATTTGAGATTCGAAGTCGTACATTGCATGACCTTTCAATGGGTTGCCGAAATTTCAGCAGCGGTTATTTGCCCGCGGTGGCGGTGCCGGATTGCGAAGGGGCGACGACCTTGAGCGGCTTTACGAGAGAATCCTCGTGCGAAGCCGGCGCGGC
The DNA here is from genome assembly GCA_900544385.1 of uncultured Collinsella sp. GTDB lineage: Bacteria > Actinomycetota > Coriobacteriia > Coriobacteriales > Coriobacteriaceae > Collinsella. The sequence goes on along the minus strand of UQVD01000051.1, from coordinate 2,272 downwards.
TGTCTCTTCGTTTTTGGCCTTGGTGGACTCGGAGCGAGTGATTTCCTCATCGAGTGCATCGATGTCGGCGTCCTCGACCACGGCGTTGAGCGACTCAAAAACGCGGTTCTTGAGCAGCGCGGTGTGCACGCCCTCCGTCAGGTCGTGAAGCTTCTTAAACGCACGCTCGAGCTTGGCGTCGCGCTCGTCATCGGAGGTATCCATTCCGAGCATGCTCACGAGCACCTGCTCAAACATCGAGGACTCGCGGTTGGCGGAAGACACGTACTGACGCAGGTTGCGCGGCTCGATATGGAAGCGTGACAGCTCGGAGCAGTACCGGATGATCGGGAAATCGCGACCATCGACGAGCTCTCGGTTCTGCGGGCTCTTGATGATGCGAATGAGGTCGTTCTCGCCGAGCGAGCGGATAAACGAAATCTCGACGCCCAGCATATCGGGAATGGTCTCGATGGGATGCAGCTTTTGCTTAGTCTCCTTGGGCTCCGTCTTGAGCGGAACATCGGACAGCAAGCCCACCTCGTAGGCGAGCGTTGACAGGTCCGTGGCGTTTTCCAAGCGCTGCTTAATCACGTTGAGCGGCATGTAGCGAGTCTTCTGCAAGTGCAGAATGACCTCTAGGCGATCAACGTCCTCCTTGGAGTACTGACGGTATCCCTTAGGCGTACGATGAGGGGTAATGAGCCCCTCATCCTCTAGAAATCTAATTTTTGAGTTCGAAAGATCGGGGTATGCGCCTCGAAGTAGGTTGACGACTTGGCCGATACTCAGATAGTTGCGTTCGGCCATGCCCTACTCACCGGTTTCGATGCGCTCCGGCGTGCTCTCGTGGTAGATGAGCGTAAACGTACCGATCTGGACGGAAGAACCATCGTGCAGCGGGGCTGCATTGACGATGGCACCGTCGACCCAGGTGCCATTGAGCGAGCCCAGGTCCTCGATGCGAGCGCCGAGGCCCTCGCGGATAATGCGCGCGTGGCTGCGCGAAACGGTCATGTCGTTGAGGAAGATGCCGTTCGCGGGATCGCGGCCGATGGTGGTCACGTCGTCCTCGAGCTCAAAGGCGGCACCAGTCTGCGGACCCTTGACGATGGACAGAACGGGGGCGGTGATGCGCACGTTGGCCATGAGGTCGGGAACGGTGACGTCGCTTGAAGGCACGCGGAATACGCAGGTAGCGTCAGCAGTCTTATCATTCTGAGGCATATTGTTAACCATGTTGTCCATGACAACCCCTAACTTATCGCGGACGTGCCGCAAATAATGAACCGTACGTAATCATACCCCAACGAATCAGTCTTCGATTTCAGGGTTCAGAAAGTCGATGTCCTCGTCCTCGGGATGCGTGAGAGCCTGTTTAATGGCCGCTCCGCCCTTAATGGAGTAGATGACAGCCGTGAGCATGGAGAAGATCACGCCGCCGTACACAAAGAAGATGCCGAGGGGCACCGAGCTTCCGTTGAGGCCCGGGAAGGCCGTAAGGGATGAAGGTAAAAGATGCAGGCCGTCAATAACGGGGAAACCGAGCAGCATGAGCGAGAAACCAGTCATGAGCAGCGCTGTGGCAATCTTTCCGGGAAAGACGACATCGATGAGGCGACGGTGATAATGACGAACGATAAGCGTGCCGATGCCCAGATAGATGTCGCGGCCAATAATGAGCACACAGACCCAGATGGGCAGCTCTCCGCGGACCACCAGTCCAAGTACGCCGGTGAACAGCAGCGCACGGTCGCAAATGGGATCCATGACCTTGCCAAGCCACGAGACCGTCTTAGTCATGCGGGCGATCTGACCGTCCATCCAGTCGGTGGAGGCGGCAACGGCGTAGATAACGATGGCGATGACGCGGTTGTTGTCCGTCACAAACAGGTACAGAAATACCAGGGTGAGGATCAGGCGCGTAAAGGTGATGAAATTGGAGATCGTAAAGATCTTATTCGACGGGTAATCGGAAGTGCCGATAAGCTCCTTTTTGATCTTCTTTTTGATGCCCACAGGACTCCCCCGCTGGTTAACGACAAAACTTTCGATACTATACCCGTTCCGGCGATGTCTATCCAGCGTAAGCATAGAGAGTCCAGACATGTGGAGGGCGCTATTAGGCGGGGGATTTCGCATTCGTGTACATCAGCCTCCAAACATGTCGAAAAATGTCGATTTTGGTGGCTGATGTACACGTTTTGATTCGGTAATCACATCGAGTGGGAACGTTGTTGCTTTAAGCAAAATAATCATGGTGATTAAAAACAAAAAAGGTCAGGCACTAGGT
>UQVD01000050.1 GCA_900544385.1 uncultured Collinsella sp. | reverse complement strand
AGATACTGATCGGTCTCGTGGGCTCGGAGATGTGTATAAGAGACAGATTGTAACCTGAGTCATCCGCCCAAGCAAAACCACCACAAAGGTAACTGTCCCCTTTGTGGTGGTTATGGACTTGCGGCGACGCTAGTGGCGGAGTCCCAGCAAGCCGCGGCCGCGATGACGGGCCTCGGCGGACACCTGGGCGTGCGGGCCGGCGGCCTTGACGGACTCGGGAAGGTGCGAGTACTTCTTCTCGAAGTTCTCCTCGAACATCACCGCCAGGTTGTGCGCTGCCTCGTCGTAGCGCGCGGTGCTCTGCCAGTACTGGCGCGGCACCAGGATGCCGTCGGGCACACCGTGGCACGTAGTGGGAATGTCGACATTAAAGATATCGTCGTGCACAAACTCGCTGTCCTCGATGGTACCGTCGAGGGCGCGAGCGACCAGGGCGCGCGTGTAGGCCAGCTCGATGCGATGGCCCACGCCATAACCGCCGCCAATCCAACCGGTGTTGACCAGGTAGACGCGCGTGCGGCCGTCGGCGATGCGCTCGCCGAGCATCTTAGCGTAGACCATGGGGTCGAGCGGCATAAACGGCTCGCCAAACAGCGAGGAGAACGTGGGCGTGGGCTCGGTGACGCCAACCTCGGTGCCGGGGATCTTGGCCGTAAAGCCCGTCACAAAGTGATACATGGCGGCGTCGGCCGTCAGGCGCGAGATAGGCGGCAGCACGCCAAAGGCATCGCAGGTCAGGAACAGCACGACGCTGGGAGTGGTGCCCATGCCCTTGGTCAACGCGTTGGGGATATGCTCGACGGGATAGGCCACGCGCGTGTTGTGCGTGATCGAGATGTCGTCGTAGTTGGGCTTGCGGTTCTCGTCGAGCACCACGTTTTCGCAAATGGCGCCAAAACGGACGGCGTTGAAGATCTCGGGCTCGTGGAAGGCGTCCAGGCCCTCGCATTTGGCGTAGCAGCCACCCTCGATGTTGAAGATGCCCATGTCGGACCAACCGTGCTCGTCGTCGCCGATCAGCAGGCGCGTGGGATTGGCCGAAAGCGTGGTCTTGCCGGTGCCGGACAGGCCAAAGAACACGGCGGTCTCGTGCGTGACGGGATCCACGCTGGCCGAGCAATGCATGGGCAGCACGTCGTCCTCGACAGGCAGCAAGTAATTCATGACACTGAAGATGGACTTTTTGATCTCGCCGGAGTAGCCAGTGCCAGCGACCAGAATCACGCGCTCCTGGAAGTTGATGACCACGGCGGCGCTGGAGTTGAGGCCCTTGATGGCGGGGTCACACTGGTAACCTGGCGCCGCGAGCACGCAAAAGTCCGGCTCACCGGTGCGCGCGATTTCGCGAGCGAGCGGACGGGCGAGCATTTGCTTAATAAAGAGCGCCTGGCTGGCGCGCTCGCAGGCGACGAGCAGGCGACGCGTGTGGTTGCGGTCGGCGCCGGCCATGCCGCGGGTGACGAACACATCACGCTCGTTGAGATAGTCGACGATACCGGCCTTGATGGTCTCGTAGCTCTCGACAGACAGCGGGCGGTTGACGGCGCCCCAGGCGATTTTGTCGTGCACGTCGGGCGTGTCGACGATAAAGCGGTCGTTGGGCGAACGTCCGGTACGCTCCCCCGTCTCGATCACGAGTGCGCCGTTGGAGGCCATACGGCCCTCTTCGCGGCGAATCGCATGCTCGACGAGCTCGGCTGCCGGCAGGTCGACCAGCAGGCGGGGCTGTTTCTCGGCAGGGTCTTCGACCAGCGTAATGCCAAAGTTGGATAGAACTTCTGCAGGGGTAACACCAGGCATGGGGCCTCCTTAAAAAACGCGACACACAGACGCGGCGCGCACTTTACTCACGTAAAGCCCGTTGTACCCGATATGCAAAAACGTTTTTGCGGCAAGGGCGGCAAGCCCGCCCAACGGTCAAAAATCGCACGCAAGCGGCCTAGTCATTGGAGACGTTCTTAAATGACTAGTCGTTGGGGACACCCTTGAACAGGCAACAGCCAAGGAGTGTCCCCAGATGCCGTCACTTAGGGACGTTCCTAAAGTGCCGGTTACAGCGGCAGGCCTTGGCCGAGCATGGCGATGACGCTCATGAGGACCAGCATGCCGGCGGCGTAGGGCAGCACCGCGCCCAAGAGTTCGGCGTCCTTACCGCGCACGTGAACGGCAGCCAGGCCGATGGCGAGCGTCTGCGGCGAGATCATCTTGCCGGCAGCGACACCCAGGGCGTTCAGCGCGACCATCCAGTAATCACTCACGCCCAGCGCCGTAGCCGCCTGGCTCTGGATGGGACCAAACAGCATGCCCGAGGACGTGCCCGAACCGGTCACGAACGCACCGACGGCACCGATCCACGGGGCCAGAATCGGGTACAGCCCACCGGCGACCGCAATGCAAAACGCGCTGATCGAAGAGATCATGCCCGCATAGCCCATCACCTTGGCACAGCCCAGCACCGAAAGCATCGTGATAACCGTCGGCATCATCTGCTTGACGGTCGCGGCCAGCACCTCGCCCATCATGCGCGGCAAAGCTCCCTGGATGGCACCGCCGATAAACGCGGCCAGGAAGATCCAAACACCCGGTGTGTTGATCCACGAAAACGTAAGCGTACCGGGGTTCTCGCCGCAATACACCTGCACGTGGCTCGCAAACGGCGCGAGCGCGGCGTGCACGACGGGAACCAGGTTGGAGGTACCCAGCAGCAGCACAAAAATCAGGATGAAGCACGACCAGGCAGAAAGCGCCGACTTAACGGTGAGCTGTTCGCCGGCCTCGATATTCATATGGAAGCGCGCGTCCAGGTGACCGGACTTCTCGGCGCGCATGGCAAGCGCGGCAGTCAGCGCGAGTGACACGATGGAGCCCACGACCACGGCCAGCTCGGGACCCACAAACATGGCAACGACCAGGGACGCACCAACAAAGGACACACCGGAAAGCAGTGCCACGCCGGCAACGCCGTGCAGGCGCTCGGCAACGCTTGCAACATTGCCTTGGTCATCGGCGACACGGCCCGCAACCAGCACGATAAGCAGCGGCATCGCCACAAAGAAGGGCGCGAGCTGCACCAGCTGAACGGTCGCCAAATGCAGGGAATCCAGGCCCACCAGGTCGGCAACGGACACCGTGGGGATGCCAATGGAGCCGTAGGGCGTGGGCACGCCGTTGGCCAGCAGGCAAATCAGAACGGCAGGCACGGCCTCAAAACCAAGGCCCGCGAGCATGCCGGCGGGAATGGCAACGGCAGTGCCAAAGCCAGCCATGCCCTCCATAAAGCCACCGAAGCACCAGGCCACGAGCAGCGCCAACAGACGACGGTCGCTGCTGATGGAGGTGATCATACTGCCGATCACGTCCATGGCACCCGTGCGCACGCACAGGTTATACGTGAACACCGCGGCGATAATTACGAGCACGATGGGCCACAGGGCCATCAAAAAGCCCTCGAGCGAGGCCGTGGCTATCTGTGCCGCCGGCAAATGCCACCACGCAAAGGCGAGCACGCACGAAAGGGCGAACGAGCCAATAGCGGCCTTCCAAGCTGGCCATTTAAAGCACAGCAGCATCACGACGAGCCAGATGATCGGCACAAGAGCCAGCAAAAACGCAGCGACATCCATGGGTAGAAACTCCTTGGTACCGCGCAAGCGGCATCGGGGGGTCACAAAACTTCAACAGGATACCGCACGTTTACCGACAAATTACAGCCGCCCGCCGAAATTATTGAACAACCTGTTCAAAAACACGAATGGACACCACCGCGACTATACTAGAGCGCAGCAAGAGAAAGGAATCGCCTTGAGCATCTCGCCCCTCGATAGCATCCGCCGCACCATCGCCCACCGCAACGGCGTCACCGACCCCACCGTATTGGGCGGGGCGCACGGACAGGGCGGACGCATCGAGAACGGACTGTTCCCCGCATCGCACACCGCCGAGGAGCTTGCACGAATCCAAGAGCTAAGCCAGCGTAACGCCGGCGGTCCCGACAGCAGCCAGGCCACACGCCGTCGCCGCGAGCGCGATCGCCAGCCCGGCCCCATCCACCGCATGGTCAATGCCTGGTGGAACCGCCTGCTCGGAGCCGTCTACGGCGGCGGCTTCTCCACGCAAGAAGCCGAGTACGAAGATCACGCCACCCGTCGCGACTACCTTTGGAATACCCTGGGCACCGCCGTATGGGGCATGGCGTTTCCGCTGCTCACCATTGTGTCGACGCAGCTCGTGGGCGCCGAAGAAGCCGGCAAGTTCTCCATCGCATTTGTCACCGGCACGCTCATCATGATCGCGTGCAACTACGGCGTGCGCAACTTTCAGGTCTCGGACATCGATGAAAAAACCTCCTTCGCCTCCTACCAGCTCAACCGCTGGCTCTGCGGAGCGCTCGCGCTGGCATGCGGCCTGGTATACAGCAGCGCCCGCGGCTACGATGCGCAGATGGCCACGATCGGCCTGGGCGTCTACCTCTATAAGGTGATCGACGGCGTGGCGGACGTGTACGAGGGCCGCCTGCAGCAGGCCGACAAACTCTATTTGGCCGGTATGAGCCAAACGCTGCGTTCCGCCGGTGTCATCGCGGTCTTTAGCGTGGCAGTGTTCCTTACGCGCAGCATGCCCATCGCGGCCATGGCCATGGGTGTCACCGCCATCGCCTCGCTCGTGCTGGTCACCGCCCCGCTCGCCCTGCTCGAAACCGAAAAATCACGCCGCATGAGTCTGCGCGAGGCTGGCCACCTGTTTATCCAGTGCGCCCCGCTCTTTGGTGCGCTGTTCCTGTTCAACCTTATCGAGAGCATGCCCAAGTTCGTGATGGAAGGCACGCTGGCCTACAAGTATCAGCTGTACTTTAATGCCCTGTTCTTTCCGGCGCAGGCCATTTTGTTGAGCATTGGATTCATCTATAAACCGCAGCTCCTGCGTCTGTCGAGCATTTGGGCGAATCCGCGCAAGCGTCGCCGCTTTGACCTGATTATTGTTGCCGTTATGGCACTGATCGTGGTCATTACCGGAGCGTGCGCCGCATTTATGGCAGGCCCCGGCATCCCCATCATGAGCTTTATGTACGGCCTCAACTTTGAGCGCTACCGCACGCTGGCGCTGCTGATGGTTGTCGCCGGCGGCGTCACCGCGGCAATCGACTTTATCTACGCCATCATCACGGTGCTGCGCCATGCCGGCGACGTCACCAAGGTCTACCTGATTTGTTTTGCCGCGAGCGTGGTACTGCCGGTGATTCTAATCAATCTGCTCGGCCTGATGGGCGCCGTCGTAAGCTACCTAGCCATCATGGCCCTGCTGCTGGTACTGTTGGTTATCGAGTACGCCCACATCCGCCAACGCATAGAGAGGGACCGGAATCCATACGGCGCCTAATTGCAGCGTGGAGCAGCTAATTACTCGCCAGGAAGAATGTTTGCGTAGAACTCCGCCCCATCATCGAACCGCAGGATGCCCACGCGACCGAACTCGGAGCCGGTGGCGGCAGCGCAGTCGATGTCGATGCGATCGGGCACGCCGGCAGTGTCCTCGCCGCCCAAGCGCACGATCTGCCCGCGTCCCGATTCCTCATCGAGCCCCGCCAGACCACCGACCTCGCAATAGCGCCCAAGCGATACCGTGGGCGTGTGGCCGCTCACCACGACCGGGCCCTTACCCTCGGTAGAAAGCAGCCCGGTCGGCGCATCCCAATAGCCGTGACGAATCCACAGCAGGTCATCGGACGACTGCACTGCGAGCATCTGCTGCAACAGCTCGCGATCGGCACCCACCGCTCCGACGCCATCGGCACAATCGACGCCATGCTCAAGCAAAAACGCGCGCGCCGCCTTCATCTCGATTCCAGCATGTACCAGCAGATACGGGCGCTCCTCGGTCTCGACCACCGCGTAGAGCGGCAGCGCGGCCATCCATCGCACGAGTTCCTCGTATGCCTCATATTCCATGTCGTTGAGCTGCTCGCGCGTCGTCCAGCCACCGTTGATATCCCAGGTCTCGGCATCGAGCGGATCCTGGCCAACGATGGCATCGAGCATGATCTGCTCGTGATTACCCTTGAGCACGCGGGCGTTGGGCAGCGAGCGCACGAGCTTAATAACGCCGACCGGATCGGGCCCGCGATCGATCATGTCGCCCAGCACGTACAGTGTGTCGTCGGACGTCAACGAGATCTTAGACAGGGCCTCGTCAAGCGCACGCACGTGCCCGTGAGCATCAGATGTCACATAGATCGCCATGGTACGCCTCTCCTTGCATTGCGGCCGAAGCCCGGCGCCGCAACTAAAACTTCAAGTTGAACTTAAACGTTACCCATTGTACTCCGTTGCAATAAAGCTGGAAAGGGTTTCCGAGCAGAGGCAAAGACGGCAGCCGTCTATGACGATATCGCGCACGCCCGCAATCCAACCCCATAAACCCACCATCTTTGGGTACAAATAACCGCAGGCAACTGACCGTGCCACGCCAACCACCCAGGAGCGGACACCATCTATGAACCAGATCCTTCTCTTTATCGGCCTCGTCATCATTTTGTGCCTGACCATCAAACCCGTCGGCAAAAAACTCCCCTTCCCCACCCTGCTCATCTTTATCGCGCTCGGCATGCTGTTGGGCGTCAACGGCCCGGCGCATATCGACTTTAGCGACTACGCGCTCACCGAAACCGTCTGCAGCACGGCGCTGCTGTTCATCATGTTCTACGGCGGCTTTAACACCAACATCGACCGCGCCAAGCCCGTCGCCGTGCCCGCGGTGCTGCTGAGCACGCTCGGCGTCGTCATCACCGCAGGCATCACCGGCGTGTTCGCCCACTTCGTGCTGAGCTTCGACTGGATCGGCGGCCTGCTGCTGGGATCAGTCGTGGCATCCACCGACGCGGCCAGCGTCTTTAGCGTTCTGCGCGAGCACAGCCTGTCGCTGAAGGGCGGCACCGACTCGCTGCTCGAGGTCGAATCGGGCTCCAACGACCCCGTCGCCTACATGCTCACCGCCGTGCTCGCCACACTCGCGGCCGGCGGCGACATCAACATTCCCGCACTGCTGGCCAAGCAGATTATCCTGGGCGCGGGCCTGGGCCTTGCCATCGGCTGGGCGGCGGGCCGTCTGATTGAACGCGCACACGCAACGGCCGAGGGCGCGCAGACCATCTTCTTGTTCGCCGTGGCGATCGTCGCCTACGCGCTACCAAGCTATCTGGGCGGCAACGGCTTTTTGGCCGTATACCTCGCCGGCATTGTGCTGGGTGCGAGCGACATCACCGGCAAGGTCGAGATGGCGCACTTCTTTGACACCCTCACCGAGATGGCCGAGATGACGATCTTCTTCTTGCTCGGCCTGCTCGTCACGCCCGCACGCCTGCCGCAGATGCTGCTGCCGGGCCTGGCGCTCATGGCGTTTATGCTCTACGTGAGCCGTCCCATCGCCGTCGGCGTGCTCCTGGCGCCCTTTAAGACGAACCCCCGCCAGGTCGCGCTCGTAAGCTGGGCGGGCCTGCGCGGAGCAGCTTCGGTCGTGTTTAGCCTCTTTGCCGTGGTGGCCGGCGTTCCCGGCGGACACGACCTATTTGACCTGGTGTTTATGATTGCCGTGTCGAGCATTGTGGTGCAGGGCTCGCTGCTGCCAGCGGTGGCGAAGAAGCTCGATATGATCGACGCGAAAGGCGACGTGCGCCGTACGTTTAACGATTACCGCGACGAGGACGGCATGTCGTTTGTCAAGTTCAAGGTGGGCGCGGGCCATCCGTTTTCCGGACGCTCGCTCGCCGATGTTGGCAGCGCCACGGACATGCTCGTCGTCCTGGTGCTGCGCGATGGCGCACACCCGGTGCTGCCCAATGGCGATACCGTGATTGAGGAAGGCGACCTATTGGTGATGGCTGCCCCAACGTTTGAAGAGCGTGCCGAGGTTACGCTGCGCGAGGTCACCGTGACGCCCCACGGTCGCCTGGCCGGCCAGCGCCTGCGCGACGTGCCACAAGGCAAACATCCGTTTATTGTGGTGATGCTCAAGCGCGAAGGCCAAACGATCATCCCCGATGGCAACACCCTAATATACGCCGGCGACGAAGCCGTTATCGCTACGCTTGCGTCGTAGCCATCCCCACCCATAAGTTGCGGTGAAATAGGGACTGAATAGGCTTCTGAACAGCCATTTCAGTCCCTATTTCACCGCAAGTTATTGAGGGGATGGGTTGAAAAACATTTGAATTGACACCGAAATGAAAAAAGCCGGGGAAAACGTCCCCGGCACTTGGAAGCCTTCTCTTTTGAGATGACCGACTTCTTTATATCACGAACGCTTGTTAGATGCCATTCATTGAGGACTTTATCAGGCGCGCCATCCCATCCACATGGCGCCATTTGAAAGCCGTTCGATCTCATGCTATAAAGAAGTCGGTGCCCTCGAATAGAGGGACCTCCAAGAGCCGGGGGATGTCCCCCGGCATTTTTTATGCGAGTCAAGACTAAACAGTTCTCTGGAAACCACCGGCGCCATTGCGTCAGCAATTTACGAGCCGCTCTACCCAACCTCTCGGCGGCTTAGGACTTTTCGCAGGTAGTTTGACGAACATATGTTTGCTTATTATAATATTACTTGAAAGCACCCCTTATCTCATGGTATAAAGAATACGGTTCCCTCCAAAAGAGGGGCCTCCAAGAGCCGGGGTCTTACCCCCGGCATTTTTTTGCAAAAATGGAGGCCCATCATGAGCGAACTCTCCGTCTTTGTTGACGAATCTGGCGACCTCGGAGGCGTCTCCAACTACTACCTCGTCACCCTCGTTTTTCACGATCAAAACGATGCAATCGTTGAACGCATTGACCGCTACGAGCGCGCCCTGTCGCAGTCCTCGCTTCCCAATACGCCTTTTCATGCAGGACCCCTACTGAATGGAAACGGCGACTACAAAGATCTTCCCAAGGAGCAGCGAAGGCACATGTTGAGCGCATTTCGCGCGTTCATTCAGCATCTCCCCATACGCTATCTCTGTCTGCAATACCGAATGAGCGAATTCGCCGGCAATCAAAACGGTCTCGCGGAGAGAATGAGGCGAGACCTCACAGTTGAACTTTTCGACCATCTGGAATTCTTCCAGCGATACGACACCGTTAAGATTTACTACGACAACGGCCAACCAATTGTAACGGAGGTCATTCATTCTGCGCTTGAGTACGTTCTAGCAAGGGATGTCATCGTATACCGAGAAGCCACACCACGAGCCTACCGGCTATTCCAAGTTGCTGACTACATCTGTACGATCGAGCTAACGGCTATCAAGTTTGACAGCAAGGAAGATACAAAGACTGATCGGCTATTTTTTGGAACCCGAAGGACGTTCAAAAAGGGATTTCTCTTATATCTCAGGAAGAAAAGGATGAACTGACCCGGGGTCACCAGTCGTCAGACGCTCCGCAGTCGTCATCGACGGCAAAGTCGCGGAGGTCGAGGCCTTCGCGTTCGGCTCGGACTAGGAGCTCTTGAGGTGACTCGCCCTCGATATCCATCACGTCGAGCATGGCGGCCGGAAAGCCCACGCCTGCCGCACTCCCCGCGCGGTCGAGCAGGCTCTCGCGCAGCTGGTCAACATCGACATCGATCTTCATAGTGAAACCTCCTACCGGATCAGACCCCTACTCAGCAGCGCCGAGCGCATTCACGGCTGCAACAAAAGCTGCAACCTGCTTGTCATCCATCTTCGTAGCCAAACGCCCCACGGACTCATCGTAGGCGAACTGAACCTTATCGATAAAGCAATCCCAAGCACGCTCGTCCACACGCACGGCGGCCTCGCAATACTGGCTGAGCTTTTTGAGTCCATACCAAAACGCATTTACATGGCGCGCGGGGTCCTCGTCCAGCACGCCATCGTAGCGGCGCCCGTTAAACTCGCGCATGCGCGCCACGGCAACCTCGAGCGAGTCGCCGCCCTCGGCCAAAGCCTCATCAACAAGCTCGGGAATCGGAACCTCACGTCGAACATCGTGCCTGGTAGCGCCATCGTACTCGCCCACCAACACATCTTCGTCAAGCCTAGAATCGTAGTCGAAATAACTACTGCCCTGGCAAATCCCATGCGGGGAGCCCGTGCCAAACGCGCAGAATAACCCGCCGTCGGCAACAACTCGACGGTAGGTCTCAAACGACTTCTTAACCTGAGCGAGCAACTCGGAAAGCTCCCCGGCATCGCACGCCGTCTCGCACGCAATGCACGCAGACTCAGGCAACGATACCGGCTCCACCGTGCTCCCCGCAACGCGGGCGGCGCGCTCGGCCCGATACGCCTGCGCCGCCAAGCGCGCTCGCTGCGCAGCGCCGCGCACGTTGGTAAGCTCACGCTCCAACGCCACGTCATCAGCAACATCGCCAGCAACATCGCTCTCAGACCCGCCGGCACCCTGCGACCCCGTCGCACTCAGCTCGGACTCAAACGTCGCCGTGATCATGCCCGCAAGGTCCGTCGCATCGGCGGCACAACGCATCTGCTCCAGCTGCGCACACAGCAGATCGGCATCCAGAGGCACGGCCTCGGCAATGTGCACATCACTCAAACGCGCCGTGCCCTGCAACACCAAAGCCCCCGCGGCATCGTACGCTGCGCGAACCCTGGCCGCAGTATTGGCCCGCAGCTTTACCTCGACAAACGCAAGTGTCTGCTCCAGTCGCGTCAGCAACTCGGCCTTGTCCTCCATGCACAAAAAGGCAGCATAGCGACGCTCCATCCGTAGCGGACCAACAATGCCCGCCTGCTTGCGAGCGCGTGCAAGCGCGGCGCTCTCAACACGGCGAACATACCCGTCAACAGCCCGCACGACAGACTCACGTGTAGCGTGCTCGGCAGCCTCGACATCCCTAAGCATATCCAGCAGCTCGCGGGAACGCGCCTTGCGCACCAACTCCCCGCGATCGTACTGCTCAAGCGCCGTTTGACGCTTGACTACCGACTCAAAGCCAAACAGCTCGTCGAGCAGCTCACCAACAGAACGCTCGTCTGCCACGGCAGGCCTCCTCACGCACTACGCACCAACATGTACGCGGGGCACCCGAACACCGGACGCCCCGCACGCCCGCACCCCTACAGATCCAGAGCCTTCTTCGCGGCGTCGACCGGGTCGCCATCCATGTAGAACACCGGGCTCAAACCCGAAATGATCTCGGACGACACGCTCTGCAAGCCCGCGATGGCGCTCAGCGGCAAAATCACGCGCTTGGCACCGGCGTTTTTAGCCACGCGCATAATGTCCTCGAGCCCTCTGATCTCGTCCATAGAGCCCGACATGCGCAAGATTCCCGGAATCGCCAGCGCGGGCATCACCGGGCGGTTGCACGCCGCGGAGCAAAGTCCCACAAACTCGGCGAGCGAAACCTCCTCGGACAGGCCCTTGCTCTGCAGGTCGTTGTAGAACAGCAGGTAATCCTTGGAGCCAATGTGCATGCCCGGTGCCACGCGGTTCGCCAGGTTCACAAAGTTGTCGAACGCGGCCTCCAGCGTATCGCGCACCGGCTTGTTAAAGGCCACGCCCTCGTGCTTAAACTTACACTCGCCAGCAACGGCCTTGTTCTCCAACTTGTACACGGCAACCTCGCCGCCCTGCGATCTGCCCACACCAAACACGTGACCGGACAGCAGCGGCCCGTCGGGAATCAGCGTGTCCTCGCTCTGCTCGGGCACGCGCACCACATGCACGTCCTGCGGGTTGTCGGCATCCATATAGCCCAGGTTGACGTCGATAAACTCGACGCCCGCCATAATCTTGAGCTGCTCCTTTACGCGGCGACGGCCCTCGATGGCGTAGTCCAGCAGCCAGCGCACGTCGTCCTTGTCCATGGCCTCGTCGGGGAACAGCAGCTTGGCCAGGCCGCTAAAGGTCTTGCGCACGGCGATTTCATCGCGCTTGTTAAAGTCGCTGTTAAAGCGGAAGTAACGGTCGATATGGTGCGTAAAGTCCTTGCGGCGCATCTCTTTGCAAAACTCCGACAGGCAGTCGGTGATCAGGCCATAATGCCCGGTCAGCAGGCTCGAGCGCATCTTGGGAATCTCCCAACCCGGCAGGTAATAGTGGATACGGTCGAAGAAGGCCGAATCGTTGTTAAACTCCGGCGGGAACGGATCAAACAGGTGCGTGGTCTTAAGGACATTTTGCACGGTGTCGTTGATGTTGCCCTCAAAGACCATGGAGGCATCGGCGTTAATTTGGTCGCGGCCGCGCGCATAGCTGCCGCTCGCCATGTAGTCCTTCATGATCTGCACGGCGTTGGTGTCCTTAAAGCGCATGCCGGCGACCTCGTCAAACGTCACGCAGTCCCAGTGGCCCACCAAGCCCACGCGATCGGCGCGCATGGAGTTCATGCGGCCGAACAGGTTGGCCGTGGTGGTCTGGCCGCCAGAGAGCAAGATGGCGTAGGGCGAAACCTCTTTGTAGATATGGCTCTTGCCGGTGCCGCGGGGACCCAGCTCGCACAGGTTGTAGTTGCGCTCAATCAGTGGCACCATGCGCTCGATAAAGTGCAGACGCTCTTTCTCGGAAAGCTCGCTGGGCTCATAGCCGGCAGAGCGCAGCAACATGTTGAGCCACTCGTCGCGCGTAAAGTACTGGCGCTCGTCGACCATGGCATCCAGGTCCAGGTTAGGCATCTGGATGGGCGTGAGCGACGCCACGCTAAACGGAGAGTCCTCGGGTCCGCGCTTTTTGCGCTTGGCCTTGGAGCGACGCGGCGCATCGTCGCCAAAGACCTCCATGCCAAACTCGTCTTCCTCATCCAAGGGGTGACGATACTCGATGCTCATAATGCACCAAATGCCGCCCTGCAGAATCTTGGAATAGTCGCGCACGTACTCGGCCGGCATCACAAACGGCTCGATGGTCAGATTGGCAAACGACGCCACGTAGATGTCTTTGTACTCGTCGAGCTTGGCCGTCACCTTATCGATGATGGTAAAGCGGCCCAGTTCGCGAATCTTGGACTTAATACGCTCGGACTCGTCGGGGCGCACGTAGTTATCGGTGAGGATCCTGCGGATGCGGTCCAAGCCCTCTGCCACGGCATCCTCGTCGTCGGTTGAGCAGTACATGCCCAGCAGGTACTCCAGCACAAAGGTGGGCACGTTGGCGCCACGCTTCATAAGGGCCGTCAGGTCCTTGCGCACGATCTTGCCGGCAAAGTGCTCGAGCAGCTTGCCGTCCAACCCATCCATGTCGTAGCCGTCGTCCTCGGGAGCCTCGTCCACGGCCGGGTCATAGCCATCGGTCGAGGATTCGTCCTCGGCGTTTACCGCAGCCTCGGCGGGCACTGCAACCTCAACGGGCGCAGCAGTTACCGACTCCGGGGCAGCCGTAACAACCTCAACCGCCGGCGCCTCCGCATGCACCACACCCTCCACAGGCACATCCACATCAATCGAGGGAACTTCCCACAGATCGTCATCATGGCTATCAAACATAGGGCACACTCCTAAAAACCAAAGTCAGCAACAGGGGCAAACGAAACAGCAATGGTGTACGTCTCGCGCCAAACGATCTTGCCCGTCTCGCGCTCGCGGCAGACCAAATAGTACGGACCCTTTGCCGAGAATCCATCCGCCGCGCGCAGCGCAAACTTGGCATGCACTACGCGCTCCTGCGAATTAACAGAAGTCTTGTTAGCATGCGCCTTGACTGTATCGCTCACCTCGTTGCCGCTTGCATCGGTAAACACCAGCTCGTATTCGCACGGCAAGACCTTGCCTTGGGCTGGTTCTTCCTGGATCAAGTTGAGCGAGAAGAGCGAGTTGGTCACCCGGCGCCCCTCACTTAGCACGCGCAACGTCGCCGCGCGCGTGTCGACAAAGTCCTTGGTACCCGAGCGCGCACGCCAAAATCCAATAACGGGCACGCAAAGCTCCTGCAGGCTCATGCCGCCGTGGACGTAGTTGTTAGTACCACCGGGACGCTTGAAGTGCACGTTCTCGCGCGGGGCAAACCCCTCAAAGCCAGCACCCAAACGTCCCATGTCAACATTAACAAACACCCCGCGTGCCTCGTCCGAAAGCTTGGCCACGGCCTCGTTGGGCACCACCAGATGACGCTTGCCGTGCATGACAGGAGCGTCAAGGAAGGGAAGGTCTGGCTTGCCGAGCATCTGGCACTCGTTGAGCTCACGACGCGTGTAGATGAAGCCGTGATCCGCCGTCATAACAACACGCGCGCCCGGGGCGTCGGTGCACGCGCGGCGCGCCAACGCGGCAAGTTCCTCCACGGTGTCCGCGCAGGCATCGAAAACGTCATCCTGCGTAGCTGCCTTCTCGCCCGTGGTATCGATCTTGTTGTGGTAGAGATAAACGAGTCTGGAGTCTTTGAGCAGCGCTTTGCGCTCGGTTCCCGCCATGTTGAGGTATGCGCTCGAGCGCAAAGCGCGGGCCGTGGGCTCAATGTGGGTAAGTACGGCCTCGCGCTGCGGAGTCGTCGCAGTGGGCATGCCGTCAGCCAACACAAACGCGCCATCCTCTGCAAGCTCAAGCACCTGGTGCGGCAGCAGCGCAGGCATGCCCACCTCGGTAATGGAGGGAAAGACCGCCTGCATGCTAGAGACCTTGACGTTGCCGCCGCGTTCGCGCTCGAGCAGCGCCGCAACGTCGCGGGCAACCTCATAGCGCAGCGCATCGCTCACGATAACGACCGTTGTTTTGGCAGAACCCACAAAGGCGGGCAGCACATGCCAGTAAAACTCATCCTGCCGTGCGGGACCATCGATGTAGCCGCAATCGGCCCACTCCCCTTGCGCAGCAGCCGCCCAGCAGGCATTGGCATCCGCCAAGAACCAGTTGCTGTAGAGATTCTCCGCCCAGTCCGCCACGGCGCGGGCAGGTTCCTCGAGCGCATCGCACTCGACGGAGCGTGCCCGCAGATACGCGGTGCACATATGGCGATAGGCAGCGTCCATGGCATACCATTCGGACGTATAGGCATCCCACACCTGCTGGGACTGCGCCAGATGGAACCCACTCGCGTGCGTCTGCCTAAACGCGCACATATCGGCCACAGCGACAAGCAGGTCAAAGTAGCTCTCGACACGACGGTACCAGCTTAGGTCGCAACGGCGCGCAGCAAAAGCACGCGCATCCTCAACACGGTCTGCCTGTCTCTTATACACATCTCCGAGCCCACGA
>UQVD01000049.1 GCA_900544385.1 uncultured Collinsella sp. | reverse complement strand
GGGCATTGACCTTCTGGTCATGCCTTGCCTTTTGAATGACAAATTGTCGCCTTGGGCGGCGCGCAGCGTCGAGCCGTTACGGCGTTTGGTAAAACGCCGTAACTTAGTAATTGGCTTCGTAGCCGTTGCCGTCACCGGTGGGCTCTTCGTAGTAGTCCGAATCGCTTGAATCGCTTGAATCGCTTGAGTCATCGGAATCGTCAGAGCTGACCGATGAGGTTGCGGTACCGTTTGCGTAGTCGTCAGACGTGTTGTTGTTCAGGTCGCCGATCGTAGAGCTGGAACCGTCGGAAAGACCCATAGTGTTGGGACCCTTGGGATCCTTGCCGGCATCGACGCGCTCCATCATTTCCTTGAGCTCGTCCTCGTAGACAAAGACGTAGCTCACACCGTCGATCATGGTGCTGTCGTCGGCGTACGAGGGCAGGTTGGCCGAGTAGATACCGTCGACATCCATACCGCGCATGGCGTTGACCGTAGCCACGATATCCTGAACGCTCATATCGGTTACGAGCATATCGGACAGCGAATTAACCAGGCCAAAAATCTTCGTGGCATCGAAGTTATTGAGAATCTGGTTGGCAAGGGCGCCAAGCACCTGACGCTGGTGGCGCATGCGCGTGTAATCGCCGTCGGCATAGGTGTAGCGGCAGCGGGCATAGGTAAGGGCGGTGGCACCGTCCATATGCTGCTGGCCAGCGGTAATCTTAATATCCAGGTGCTCGGGGTCGTCAACATCATCGGTTGCGTTAATGTCGATACCGCCAACCGAATCAATCAGCGCCTGCATACCGTCGAAGCTGACCTCGGCATAGTGGGAAATCTGAACACCGCACAGCTCGTTGACCGCCTCGACCATGGCCTCGGCGCCGCCAACGGTATGGCAGGCGTTGATCTTCATGGTCTCGCCCTTGTACTCGACCTTGGTGTCGCGCGGAACGGAAATGAGCGTCGCCTGCTTTTGCGTGGGGTCGATGCGTGCCAGGATAATCGAGTCGGCACGATACGTATCCTCGCCCGGACGGCCGTCGGTGCCAAGAAGCAGCACGTAGAACGGATCCTTTGCCTCATCGGTGTCAACCAGAACCCGACGCAGATTGTCGGTAATGACATTAGAATCGCCGAGCTTGCCCATAATGGTGGCAAACCACAGGCCGGCAGCGGTAGTGGCACTCAGCAGCACACCAAGCACGACAATGAGCGCGACGTGACGAATCGTGTGGCTACGACGACGTTGACGACCGCGCTCGGAATAGCGAGCCACGTTATCGCGACTGTAGATCTTGGCCTGCGCACCAGTTGAGGGTCTTCGGGCGGTGGTATCCGCGAGGGGCTTTTTATTAAACATAGGCAACCTGTATTAGTAGATGACGGGATCGGGGACGGTAGCATGCTCGACATGCGCGCCGAGCGCCTGCAGCTTTTCGACAAACTGCTCGTAGCCGCGCTTGATGTGATGGATAGCCGAAACCTCGGTCGTCCCGTCGGCGATCAAGCCCGCTACGACGAGGGCCGCTCCGCCACGCAGATCGGGCGAGGTAACCTGTGCACCCGAGAAACCCTTGACGCCATGAATCATGGCATGATGGCTCTCGATACGAATGTCGGCACCCATGCGCACCAGCTCAGAGGCAAACATAAAGCGATTCTCGAAGATGTTCTCGGTAATAACGGAACTGCCGTCGGCGAGAGCGGAGAGCACCATAATCTGCGCCTGCATGTCCGTCGGGAAGCCGGGGAACGGAAGCGTTTGGATGTCGACCGGCTTGATACGCTCGGCACGGTTCACATGGACGCCATCCTCGACGCGCTCGCAGTCGATACCCATGAGCTCCATCTTCTTGAGCACCATGCCCAAGTGAATGGGGCAAAAGCCCGTGACATCGACACCACGATCGTCGGCCATCAACGCACCGGCAACGATAAAGGTACCGGCCTCGATGCGGTCGCCCACTACGCGATGGGTAACAGGATGCAGTTCTTCCACGCCCTCGATGGTCACGACAGGCGTACCGGCGCCAACAATCTTGGCGCCCATCTCGTTGAGCATGTTGGCGAGATCGACGATCTCGGGCTCGCGGGCGGCATTGTCGATAACCGTGGTGCCCTGCGCGCGCACGGATGCCATGATGAGGTTCTCGGTCGCACCGACGCTGGCGAACTCGAGCGTAACGGTGGTACCGCGCAGACCTTGGGGCGCATTAGCGTTGATGTAGCCGTGGGCGGTATCGAACTCAACGCCCAGGGCCTCGAGACCAAGAATGTGCATATCGATCTTGCGAGCACCCAGGTTGCAGCCGCCCGGCATGGCGATCTTGGCGCGATGGAAGCGGCCCAGCAGGGGTCCCATCACGGCGGTGGAAGCACGCATCTTGGCGACGAGCTCGTAGGGGGCCTCCCAAGAATCGACCTGAGAGGTATCAATCTCGAGCGTGTGCTCGTCGAGAACATCGATCGTAGCGCCCATGCCCTTGAGCACCTTGCCCATCACGTGGACATCGGAAATATCGGGCACGTTCTGCAGCGTCGTCTTGCCCGGCGCCAGAAGCGTTGCCGCCATGAGTTTGAGTGCGGAGTTCTTGGCGCCCGAAACGGGCACGGAGCCTCCGATGGCGTGGCCACCCTCAACGCGGATAATATCCAAGGTCTACCCTTTCAAAAAGCATGCCCGGGATGGCTGAGCCATCCCGGGCATGATGTGTTCGCAAATGGTCGAACGCTAAATCGTTTGACTATTGGGCAAGCTTGAGCTTACACCATGCGATTTCATTATAGAGGTAGGCGCGGCGTGCATCATCCTCCGACAAATTACCCAGCTTCTCTTCAAAACCTTGAATATCAGCTTTAAGCTTGTCGGCATCGACGGTCGCCAAATCGCAAGCGCGCTCGGCGAGAACGGTCACGACATCGTCCGCAACCTGGGCATAGCCGCCGGCCACGGCAAACGTGTGGTCGACAGTGCCCATGGCCTTATCGGAAACGCGAACGTAACCGCGGTCGATCGTGCAGATCTCGCTGGAGTGAGCAGGCAGAACGCCAAACTCGCCATCCGTGGACGGAATCGACACAAACGCAGCGTCGCCCTCATAGGCGCAGCTCACGGGGCACACGATGCGGATACGCATAACCTACTTCTCCCCCATCTTGCGGGCGCGCTCGCGCACGTCCTCAATCGTGGAAGCATAGCGGAAAGCCTGCTCGGGCAGGTCATCGGCCTTGCCGTCGACAATCTCGGCGAAAGAGCGGACGGTATCCTCGACGCGGACGTAGACACCGGGGTTGCCGGTGAACTTCTCGGCGACGTGGAAGGACTGCGAGAGGAACTGCTGAATCTTACGGGCACGGTTGACCGTAAGGCGCTGCTCCTCGGACAGCTCGTCCATACCCAGAATGGCGATGATGTCCTGAAGGTCGGAGTACTCCTGCAGGAGCTCCTGGACCTTGACGGCGACACGGTAGTGCTCCTCGCCGACGATCGAGGGATCGAGAGCGTCGGAGGAAGATGCGAGCGGGTCGATAGCCGGGAACAGGCCGAGCGACGAAATGCTACGCGAAAGAACCGTGGTGGCGTCGAGGTGCGTAAACGTTGTGGCAGGCGCCGGGTCGGTCAGGTCGTCTGCGGGGACGTAGACAGCCTGGACGGAGGTAATGGAGCCCGTCTTGGTCGAGGTAATGCGCTCCTGGAGGTCGCCCATCTCGGTTGCCAGCGTGGGCTGGTAACCAACGGCGGACGGCATACGGCCCAGCAGTGCGGAAACCTCGGAACCTGCCTGGGAGAAGCGGAAGATGTTGTCGATGAACAGCAGAACGTCCTGGCCACGATCACGGAAATACTCAGCGGTAGTAAGGCCGGCCAGACCGATGCGCAGACGCGCTCCGGGCGGCTCGTTCATCTGACCATAGACCAAGCAGGTCTTGTCGATAACGCCAGACTCGCTCATCTCGAGGAACAGGTCGGTGCCCTCGCGGGTACGCTCGCCGACGCCGGTGAACACCGAGGTGCCGCCGTGCTCCTGGGCGAGGTTGTTGATGAGCTCCTGAATCAGAACGGTCTTGCCGACGCCGGCGCCGCCGAACAGGCCCGTCTTGCCGCCACGGATGTAGGGCTCGAGCAGGTCGACAGCCTTGATGCCGGTCTCGAAGATCTCGGTCTTGGTGGTGAGCTCGTCGAAACGGGGCGCTGCATGGTGGATGGGGTAGAACTCCTCCACCTCGGGCATGGGCTTGCCGTCGACGGGCTTGCCCATGACGTTCCAAATGCGGCCGAGCGTCTTGGGACCAACGGGCATCTTCATGGGCTCACCGGTATCGGTGGCGATGAGGCCGCGCTGCAGGCCGTCGGTCGAGGACATGGCGACCGTGCGGACGACGCCGCCCGGAAGCTGGCTCTCGACCTCGAGGATCGTGCTCAGGTGACCGATCGGGGTCTCGGCCTCGACCGTGAGCGCGTTGTAGATCGGGGGCACCGCGCCGTCAAACTTGACGTCGACGACAGGGCCGATGATTCGCACGATGCGACCATCACCGGCAGTCGTCTTCTTGGTGGCTTCCTCGACCGCAAGCTTTACGGTGTTATTAGCCATTACTGTTCCTCCAATGCTGAGGCTCCGCCGACGATCTCGTTAATCTCGGTCGTGATCGAAGCCTGGCGCACGCGACTATACGTGCGGGTAAGGGTCGAGATGATCGCGGTGGCGTTTTCCGTCGCGGAGTGCATGGCCTTGCGGCGTGCACCCTGCTCGGCAGCCGCCGAATCGATCAGGGCCTGGTAGATGACCGTCAGGATATAAGACGGCACAAGCTTGCCGAGAACATGCTCGGGAGAGGGCACGAACTCGAACGTGGACGAGATGCGCTTAGGGGCGTCGGTCTCGTTCTTACGCGGACCGTGGGCCATAGCGATCATCTCGGGGTCGAGCGGCAACAGATGCTCGACGCGAAGCTCCTGATCCACGCGGTTCTTGGCGTGGTGGTAGACAAGCTCGACACGGTCAAGCTCACCGGCACGATACGCATCGCAGATATGAGAGGAGATCATGCGGGCCTGATTGAAATCGGGCTCAGAGGAGTTGCCCTCAAAGTGCATGACGACGTTTTCGCGGTCACGGAAATACGTGGCCGGTTTGCGCCCACACGCGATGATCTCGCACTCGATGCCGTCGTTCGCCCAAGAAGCGGCGAGCTTTTCGGCCGTGCGCTCCACCGTCGTATTGAAACCGCCGGCAAGGCCGCGGTCCGAGGCAATAACGACAATCAGGCCATGCTTGACGCTCTCATGCTTCTGCAGCATGGGATCGGTGCCCGAACAGGAGGCGTCGCCGGCGACCGTCAACATGACGTCGGTCAGCGCCTCCTTATAGGGCTCGGCCTGCTTGGAGCGATCGAGAGCACGACGGATCTTGGCCGTAGAGACCATCTCCATCGTGCGCGTGATCTGCTTGGTCGTGGTAACCGAGGAGATTCGCTTCTTAATGTCGCGAAGGTTGGCCATGGGGCTTAGTTCTCCTCTGATCCAGAAACATCCGAATGGTGCTTGGCCATGAACTGCTGCTTGAAGTCGCCGATGACGCGCAAGAGCTCAGCCTTGGTGTCATCATCGATCTTCTTGGCGCGAACCTTGTCGAGCAGCGAGCCAAAGCCATTGTCCATGTACTCGATGAGCTCGGCACGGAAAGGCAGCACGTCGGCAATCTCCAGGTCATCCAGGAAGCCCTCGTTGCCAGCGAACAGCGTAACGATCTGCTCGCCAACCTCAAACGGCTTGTAGCGCGGCTGCTTAAGGAGCTCAGTCATGCGAGCGCCGTGGGTAAGCTGCTTTTGCGTGGCCTCGTCGAGGTCGGAGCCGAACTGTGTGAAGCCGGCGAGCTCCTGGTACGAAGCAAGGTCCAGACGGAGGTTGCCGGCGACCTGCTTCATGGCCTTGGTCTGTGCGTCGCCACCGACGCGGGACACGGAAATGCCCACGTCGACTGCCGGGCGCTGGCCCTGGAAGAAAAGCTCGGACTGCAGATAGATCTGACCATCGGTAATGGAAATGACGTTGGTCGGAATGTAGGCCGAGACGTCGCCGTCCTGGGTCTCGATGATCGGCAGTGCCGTCATGGAGCCGTAGCCGTTCTTCTTGGACATCTTGACGGCACGCTCGAGCAGACGAGAGTGCAGGTAGAAGATGTCGCCAGGATAGGCCTCGCGTCCGGGCGGACGATGCAGCGTCAGCGACATCTGACGGTAGGCCACGGCCTGCTTGGACAGGTCATCGTAGATGACGAGCACGTGGCCGCCGGGGTTGGTCTCGCTAGCGGGCTTGCCATCCTCGCCGTTGTACATGAAGAACTCGCCGATAGCGGCACCGGCCATAGGCGCGATGTACTGCATAGGGGCGGAATCGGCAGCGGTTGCCGAAACGATGATGGTGTAGTCGAGCGCACCGTGCTGAGCGAGGGTCTCGCAGATGTTGGCAACCGTGGAGGCCTTCTGGCCGACGGCGACATAGATGCAGACCATGCCCTTGCCGCGCTGGTTGAGGATAGCGTCGATGGCGATGGCGGTCTTACCGGTCTTACGGTCGCCGATGATGAGCTCACGCTGACCACGGCCGATAGGCACCATGGAGTCGATGGCCAACAGACCGGTCTGAACCGGCTCGCACACCGGGGTACGGTCGATGACGCCGGGGGCCTTAAACTCGATAGGACGACGGTGCGTGGCGACAATGTCACCCAAACCGTCGATAGGCTGGCCGAGCGGATTGACGACGCGGCCGAGCATGGCACGGCTCACGGGGATATCCATAATGCGGCCAGTGGTGCGGCACTCGTCGCCTTCCTTGATGGAGTCGACGGCACCAAACAGAACGGCGCCGACCTCGTCACGGTCAAGGTTCTGGGCAAGGCCGAAGACGGTCTCACCGGTATCGGAGCTCTTGAACTCCAGAAGCTCGCCTGCCATGGCGCTCTTGAGGCCGGTGACGCGCGCGATGCCGTCGCCTACCTCGTCGACCGTTGAAACCTCATGCGTATCGACCGTCGCGGAGAGGTTCGTGAGCTGCTCCTGCAGTTTCTTGGCGATATCCTGGGCATTGAGGGTTTCGGACATTAGGCTTCACCTCCGTACGAATTAGCAGAGTTTGCGAGGGTCTCCTGCGCGATGCGCAGCTGCGTCTTGACGGAAATGTCACGACGCTCGCCGCGAGCCTCGAGCACCAGGCCGCCCACGATAGACGGGTCGACCTGCTCGATAAGGAATACCTTGCGGCCGAAGTCCTGCTCGCATTTCTTAGTGATGGTTTGACGCAGCTCGTCGTCGAGCGGGATCGCCGTGGTGACGGTCACGCCCACTACATCCTCGTCTTCCTCGGCAACATACTTAAAGGCAGCTGCCACCTTGGGAAGAAGGTCGAGCTGGTCGCGCTTGGACATGGTGTCGAGCACGGCGATGATCTCGGGGCTGGCGGAAGCCAGGCGCTCGATCATCTCGAGGTCCTCGAACACATGGTTCTCGGCCTTAGCGGCTTCCAAAAGGGAGCGCGCGTAGGTCTCGAGCACCTTGTCCTGATAGCGGCTAGTCGGCATTCAGGCTACCTGCTTCCTGGATGTAACGCTCGATGAGCTTCTTCTGCCCGGCCTCGTCCTCGAGTGCCTCGCCCACGATCTTGGTGGCGACGGCAACGGACAGGTCGGCGATGGAGCTCGCGGCACCGGCGTAGATGGACTTGCGCTCGTCCTCGACGGTCGTATGGGCCTTGGCGATGATCTCCTCGGCCTCCTTGTGAGCAGCCTCGATGATACGGGCACGCTCGGACTCGGCGTCCTTACGGGCCTCGAGAACGATGTCGGCAGCCTGACGACGGGCGTCGGTGACGATCGAGTCGGACTCAGCGCGCTTGGCGATAGCCTCCTGCTTGGTCTTCTCGGCCTCGTCGAGGCTCTCCTCGATCTTCTTGCCGCGCTCCTCCATGGTTTTCATGATGCCCGGCAGGGCGACCTTGGCCAGCACGATCCAGATAATCAGGAAGGCGATAAGCGCCGGGATGAACTCCGCCATCTTAGGGATGAGGATGTCCGCACCGGCGGCGCCGTCCTCGGCGAACGCGGAAACCGGCATGAGCAGCGCGGCCGCGGACGCGGAGAGTGCGATCGCGCTCTTCTGGGATGAAAGATTCATACTTGACGCTCCGTGCTATTTAACGATCAGCGCGACAACGAAGCCGATCAGAGCCAGAGCCTCGCCGAAAGCGGAGCCCATGATGAAGACGGTGAACACGCGGCCCTGGACCTCAGGCTGACGGGCCATAGCACCCGTAGCACCCAGAGCAGACAGGCCGATAGCAAGACCAGCGCCGATAACACCGAGACCGTAACCGATAACTCCCACGATTCCTCCTTTGTCGTGCGTGTCTTATTTCACGCAGGATAACCTTTTTATAACTGCCGGGCTCCATGGGTACGGGCACCGGCGGTTTAACGAATTGCCTTACCTTTAAGGCACGAACGGAAGACTACTCCTCCTCCGCGACCTCCTCTGCCTCGGAGACATACACGGCGGTAAGGACCGTGAAGACGTAAGCCTGGATGGCGCCGACCACAAGCTCGATCGCATAGATCAGGATGAGGATGGCAAGCCAGGCCAGCGAAGGCAGGGCGCCGACGGCGTGGGCCGCGGAAACCTGCTGAAGCAGCGGCTGCATGAACATGCTCGCCATGATGGCGAACGAGCCCATGACCACGTGTCCTGCGAACATGTTGCAGAACAGACGAACGGCAAGCGTGATGAGGCGCAGGAAGGTCGAGAAAAGCTCGACGACCCACACGAGCACGTTCATCGGGAAGCTCACGCCCTGCGGGGCGAGGCTCTTGATGTAGCCGATCACGCCGTGAGCCTTGCATCCGTAGTAGATGAAGTACACGAAGGCGAAAATGGCGAGTGCGGCGGTGGAGCCGATTGCGCCGGTGCCGGGCTTCATTCCCGGGATCAGGCCGATCATGTTATTGATCAGGATGAACAGGAAAAGCGAGCACAGGAACGGGAAGTGCTTCTTCCAGTTCTCACCCACGACACCCTTGCCGATATCGTTCTCGACGTACTCGATGATGTACTCGAAACCGTTGACGAAGAAGCCCTTGGGAACCAGGGTCTGCTTCTTCTTGAACACGGCTAGGACGATCAGGAGCACGATCGTGGAGACGATCAGCCAAAACGAGTACTGCGTGATGCCGCAGCTCAGATCGCCCACGACAGGGGTGGAGCTGAACTCGCTGACCAGATGATTAATCTCATCAGGCAGCTTTTCAAAAATTTCCACGACTTACCTTTCGACCTCATGAGGATCTCGCAGCGCCTTGGCGACGCGAACCGCGCAGGCGGCCATAAAGGCCACGAAGCCGATCGCCTCGCCCAGGAGGAACATGCGAAATGCCTCTCCGAACAACACAAACACAACCAAGGTAAAGACAAGCAACGCGATTGCCGAGACCGCGAGACTCGCCATACCCTTGAGCATGTCCGCATTCTGCTTATCGTCAAGAACCGGCTTGAGCGTAAAGACAAAGGGAAGGAAGGCAATCGCGCCCGCGATGGCACCTGCAACGATAGCGAGCAGATCGGCTATCTGAAACACTGGCGTCCTCACTTTCCTTTTTTATCGCCTCACAGGACAGTTCCCGCCAAACATTGGTGACTATTGTACGAGCCAATCGCTAAAGTACAACCGAAAAAGCATCGGTTAATACGCACCTGTTCGTTTTCTTAAGACCTTCTTTATGCCGCAGGTACGGTAATACGTTTTTCTCGAACCCTGCGGGGCAAAACGTCCGTTAACAGGAGTGCGCGCGGTCGTCTTTTGTTCGACCGCGCGCACCATTTCTTCGTATTTTCGACGTTAGCCGGTATGGCCCAGAGATTACAGCGTGCCGTAGATGCGGTCGCCGGCGTCGCCCAGGCCGGGAACGATGTAGGCAGCTTCGTTGAGATGGTCGTCGATGGCGCAGGTATAGATATGCACATCGGGATCCTTCTCAGTCAGCGACTTGAGGCCCTCGGGGGCCGCGACGATGCACAGCATGCGGATGTCCTTGACACCGCGCTCGCGCAGGTAGCTGATGGCCATCTCGGCCGAACCGCCCGTGGCGAGCATGGGGTCGACGACCAGGCAGATGCGCTGGTCGATATCCTTGGGCATCTTGCAGTAATACTCATGCGGCTCGTGGGTAACCTCGTCGCGCTCCATACCGATGTGGCCCACGCGAGCGGAGGGTACCAAGTCGAGGATGCCATCGACCATGCCAAGGCCTGCACGCAGAATGGGAACGATGGCGAGCTTTTTGCCGGCGAGCTGCTTAAACGTTGCGGTGGTGATGGGGGTCTCGACTTCGACGTCTTCCATGGGCAGGTCGCGCATGGCCTCGTAGCCGTCAAAAAGTGCGAGTTCGCGCACGAGCTGGCGGAACTGGTTGGTGCCGGTGTTTTTGTCGCGCAGAATCGACAGCTTATGCTGGACGAGCGGGTGATCGACAAGGGTCACACGGGACGTATCGTAGGTGACGGTCATGGGTTGATTGCCCCTTTCGTTGCGGCCGGAAGATGGCCTTGCTGACAAGGCGCATGGCGATGTTGTTGCCGCGCGCCGTGCATAAGTTTAGCGGTTTGTTGTATCGAGCAGCCCATCGCAGCCCTACTGTGCGGTACTGAGCGAGCGCTTGACTGCATCACGCCAGCCCGCAAGGTTTTGCTCGCGACGCTCGGCGGACATATGGGGAAGGAAGGTCCTAACGATCTGGGCATTTTGCTCCAGCTCTTCAAGGTCTTCCCAATAGCCGACGGCAAGACCCGCCAAGTACGCGGCACCGATTGCCGTGGTCTCCACCGTCTCGCATTGCAGCACGGGGATATCCAGCAGGTCGGCCTGGAATTGCATGATGAACTCGTTGCGTGAGGCGCCGCCATCGACGGACAGGCGCTCAATCGAAAGTCCCACGTCCTGCTCCATGGCGCGCAGCACGTCATAACTCTGGTAGGCCATGGACTCGCAGGCCGCACGCACAATGGTCGCGCGACTCGAGGCACCGGTCAGGCCGCACACGATACCGCGGGCACGCGGGTCCCACCAGGGAGCGCCCAGGCCAGCGAAGGCGGGGACGAAGTAGCAGCCCTCGTTGTCGTTGATCGAAGCGGCGAGTTGCGCGGACTCGCTCACACTCGAGATGATGCCCATGTTGTTGCGCAGCCAGTTCATGGTTGAGCCGGCGGCAAAGATAGAACCCTCGAGCGCATAGCTGATCTTGCCGTCCGCGGCGATACCGATCGTGGAGACCAGACCGTTCTTGGATTCGACGACCTCGTCGCCGGTGTTCATGAGCATAAAGCAACCCGTGCCATAGGTGTTTTTGGTCTGGCCGGGATGGAAGCAGCAGTGGCCGAACAGCGACGCCTGCTGATCGCCCGCCACGCCCATGATGGGCGGCATGTTGGTCATGATGTCGCTCGCGACGCGGCCGTAGTCGCCCGAGCTCCAACGAACCTCGGGCATCATGGAACGTGGAACGTCAAAGAGCGCCAGCAGGTCGTCGTCCCAATCGAGCGTATGGATATTAAAGAGCGCCGTGCGGCTGGCATTGGTGTAGTCGGTGGCAAAGACCTGACTGCCGGTGAGGTTGTAGATGAGCCAGGTATCGATGGTGCCGAACATGAGGTCGCCCGCCGCCGCGCTCTCACGCGCACCGTCGACGTTGTCGAGGATCCACTGCACCTTGGAAGCCGAGAAATACGGATCGAGCGTGAGTCCCGTGCGGGAGCGCACCAGCTCTTCTGCGCCCCGCTCGACCAGCTCGTCGATCAGAGGTGCGGTGCGACGGCATTGCCACACGATGGCGTTATAGATGGGTTGGCCGCTTATGCGGTCCCACACCACCGTGGTCTCGCGCTGGTTGGAGATACCGATGGCGGCGATGCGGTCAGAATGGATGCCGCTCTTAAACTGGACCTCCATCATCACGCCGATCTGGCTGGCAAGCACCTCCATGGGGTCTTGCTCTATCCAACCGGGACGCGGGAAGCTGGTTTTGACGCTACGACGTGCCTGCGCGACGATGCAGCCGTACTCGTCGACGATGGTCGCAAGTACCGAGGTGGTGCCGCAGTCGAGCGCCATGATGTAGGAACCGCCAAAGTTAAACGAGGCATCTTCCATGCCCAGGCTGCCCAGATTCAACGACATCGCTTACACCTTTCTATTGCATCGGGTCGGACAGGACCCGTTCGATCTCTGATGCGGGAAGTGCGCCTTGGCGCAGGATCTGGAGCCCGCCGTGCTGGAACGACACGATGGTCGAGGCGTCGCGACACGGGGTCTCGCCGGCGTCGACGGCAACATCGACCCCCTCCAGGATGCGCTCCTCCACCGTGACAAAACTTGCCGGCGCGGGCGCGCCATGCGTGTTGGCGCTGGTGCAGGCAAGAGGGCTGCCGCAGGCGCGGATGAGCGCTTGCACCACGGGCGAGGCCGAAGCGCGAAGTGCCACCGTGTCGTCGGCGGCGCGCATAAAGGTCGGCACGCAGGGGGCCGCCTTGACCACGATAGTCAGGGCTCCCGGCCAGCATCGTCGCGCGAGTACGCGAGCCTCTTCGGGGATATCCACGCCATAGCGGTCGAGTGCTTCGGCATTATCAACCAGCCAGGCGACCGTTTGGGTGAGCTTGCGCTGCTTGAGGGTAAAGATGCGGCGGTAGCCGGTACCGAGCGCAGGGACCGCGGCGCCATTGACGACAGCCTGCGGATCGCGCGGCCACGATGGGAATTCGCTTGTATCTTGGGGTACGGCGTCCGAGAAGGCGTTGACTGCCACGGCGACACCGTAGACGGTCTCGGTCGGGATCAAGGCCAGGCCGCCGCGGGCGAGCACCTCGGCCGTGCGCTCGACGGCGAGCCGATGCGGCTCGCGCGTTCCCTCGTATACCCGATAGACCGTCTGCATGTGTATGCCAGCCCCTTACGCTCTGGTGAAAGTTTGTTTACTGAGGGGCATTCTCGCACGAAACATTCAGCCTATTTGCCCAGAGCGCATGTTGGTTTGGTGAGCGGCTCTAGTAGTCGGTGAAAGTGAGGGGGTTATTGGACTGCGACGAACTTCTTTGGCCTGCCGGCGTGGCGTCTTTGGGCGGCATAGCGCTCGATGCTGTCTATCGTTATCATCCGACGGCCGTCGACGAGTTCAACATCGAGCTTTCCGGCTTTGACCAGCGCGGTAATCCGCGGAGCGGAGACTTTGAGATCCAGCGCTGCGTCTTTAAATGTTCGGCACGCCGCTTCCCGAGCGTCCTCGTGGTCGATTTCGACTGAAAGGGCCACGACCTCGGCCGAGCGTTCGTACCCTGCCGGAATCAAACCGTTGTTGAGGTCGTCGGCCAAAAACGCCATCAGCGCCTCAGCGGCATGGGCAATCGCTTCTTCGCGCGTATCGCCATCGGCAAAGGCGCCGGAAATCTGCGGGAAGCTGGCGCAGTAACCGTCGTCTTCCTTTATGAGAACGCAGTCATAGGTAAATCGCTGCCTCATTTTGCCTCCAACTACCATCCAGCTTGGCGACGAATACTTGCCCACGTGCCCTTCTTTGGTCGATCACCACCAGAGCCGTTCACGGTGACAACACGATCGCCAGAAACATACTTAGCATGACTACCGACTTGCGCGACCTTCACGAATCCATCGTGCTTGAGTAGGGCAATGATTTCCCGAAAGGTAGGAGGTTGCATGGGCCGACCTCTTTCAGCCGTCCTAATTATAAACTAGTTTATAATTTTCGCTAACCAGTTAATAAATATTACTGGCGCTGTTTGGGCTCGGTGACGATGGCTCGGACGATACGGGGACGATCGGTGAGGTCGTGGACGATGCGCACGTCCGACAGACCCGCTTGACGACAGAGCTCGGCCGCGGCATCGAGGGCGCCCTCGTAGAGCTCGCAGGCAAACAGGCCGCCGGCGCGCAACATGTAGGGCGCCGCGTTGAGCAGGCGGCGGAAGATATCGAGGCCGTCGGCACCGCCCTCGAGCGCCAGATCGGGCTCAAAATCCTTGACCTCGTGCGGCAGCGAGCGCATGACGCCGGTCGGGATGTAAGGTGGGTTGGAGACGAGCACGTCAAAGGTGCCCCACTCTTCGCGGGGAATGGAACTCACCAGGTTGGTGAGGCTAAAGGCAACCTCATCTGCCGTGAGGCCGAGGGCGTCGCGGTTTTTGGTGGCCAGATCGATGGCGCGCGGCTCGATATCGGTGGCGGTGCAGGTAACGTGACCGCGGCGCTCCCAGGCAAGGGAGAGCGAAATGCAGCCCGTGCCGCAGCCAACCTCGAGAACGCGGGCAGTGCAGGGCTCGGTTGGGGCAGGCGCAGCGGCATCCTGAGCTAAAGCCGTCTCCTGGTCGGCGCCCTCGATGGCGATGCCGTATTCGTCGAGCTCGGACTCGGCGGCTTCCGCGACTTCGGCTTCTGCTGCCTGCGCGGCTTCCTCGGCCTCGCGGTCGGCCAGTTCCTCGGCATAGGCACGGCTGCCCAGTACGTCGCTGCCTAACGCCGCCTCATCGGCAGCCGTCAGGTTAGCGGCACGGCGCTCGGCGGTCGCCCGTTCGTCTGCCAGCGCGGCCTCGGCCTTGCGTGCCTCCTCGACCTTATCGTTCCAAGGCAGCTCAACACGCTGACGGGCAGCAGCCTCGGGGCTCAGCACCTCGGCATCCAGATAATTGAGGACTTCCTCGACGAGCATCTCGGTTTCGGGGCGCGGAATGAGCACACCGGGAGCGCACGCGACGTCGATCATGCGAAACTGCGTGCTGCCCGTGATGTATTGCAGCGGCTCGCCCTTAGCGCGACGGACAACGGCCGCATGCATGGTCTCGAGCTGGGCCGCGTTAAGCGTCTCGTCCATACGCATATATAGGTCAATACGCGCCAGGCCTGTGGCGGCGCACAGCAGCCACTCGGCAGAAAGACGGGGGTGCTCCTCGCCGCGCTCGGCCAGGTACTCCTTGGTCCACTCGAGACAACGCTTGATGGTCCAGATCTCGTTTGCCATGGGGCCCTCCCCTCTTAAGCGCCGGACGGCGCGCGAATGTCGGAGCAGATTGTACGCGAGGCCAGCGCTTGGCAAGGGACAATTGAAGGCGATTATCGAGAATCAGCCCAGAATTTTGCTTGGAACCTGCCTGAAATGTTCATTCGTCGACGTCTAAATCTGCATTCGTCAAGCTTTTGGCAAGGTTGACCCAAAACTGACCAATATCTAACCAAGAACTTGCCACATCGCTTGACGCACGACCCATCAAAAATCGCCCCGCGACTTCTTGAACGATTTTTCGAGCAATATTTTCAATATCAGATGAAGACTGTTAATTACTTTGAGCAGGTAGACAGCTTAATTTCTAACAAAGCAGATTAAATAAACTCGAAAAGTATTTTACTCAACCCAGTCATTTAAGAACGTCCCCAATGACTACATCTAAGGCGCCACAGGTTGAGCATACCGCATCCGGAGCAAGGCAACGCCGCAGGTAGAGGACGGACAGCGAGCGACGTCCAGAG
>UQVD01000048.1 GCA_900544385.1 uncultured Collinsella sp. | reverse complement strand
CTGCTGTATTCCCATGCCATATCCTCTAGATAACTACGCGGCATCATCGCCGCCGCGCCTACAAGAGAGGAATGTCCATGACCACACCTGCATCCAAGCTGCTCCAGCCCATTACGGTTGGCCCCCTTGAGCTCAAGAACCGCATTATGTTTCCGCCGCTGACCACCGGCTACGAGGAGCGTGACGGTTCCATCGGCGAGCGCAGCCTGGCTTTTTACGAGCGCTTGGCCCGTGGCGGCGTGAGCTACATCGTCATCGGCGACGTCGCTCCCGTCATGACCGCGAGCCCCACGCCCAAGCTGGCAACCGACGCCCAGATCCCCACGTTTAAGGCTCTGGCCGACGCCGTCCACAAGCACGGTGCCAAGGTTGCGCTGCAGCTGTTCCACCCCGAGTACGACGTGCCCGGTGTCGGCCGCATGGTCATGGGCTCCATGGCCGCTGCCAAGGCCGCGCAGGAGGCCAAGGCCGCCGGCGACGAGGAGACCTTTGCCGCCAAGATGGCCGAGTCCAACGAGATTCGCAATCAGGCATACGCCAAGCTGCACCACGACATGCAGCACTTTGTGAACGAGGCGAGCGTAGAGCAGCTCACCCAGATCAAGGAGGCCATCGCTGCCTCGGCCGCCCGCGCGCAGCAGGCCGGCATCGACGCCATCGAGGTCCACGGCGACCGCCTGGTGGGTTCGCTGTGCTCGGCCATCCTCAACCAGCGCACCGACGAGTACGGTGGCTCGTTCGAGAACCGCGTTCGCTATGCGCTGGAGGTCGTCGCCGCCATTAAGGAGGCCGCGCCGCAGCTGATGGTGGAGTACAAGCTCCCCGTGATCATGGAGAACCCCGACGGCACGCCGCGCGGCAAGGGCGGCCTGCAGCCCGACGAGGCCTGCGAGTTTGCCAAGCTGCTCGAGGGCGCGGGCATCGATATGATCCAGGTTGCACAGGCCAACCACACCGGCAACATGGGCGACACCATTCCACCCATGGGTGCCATGCCCTACAACTGGACGCTGCCGGTGGCCGAGCGCGTCAAGGCCCTGGTCTCCGTGCCGGTGGCAACCGTGGGCCGTGTTGTCTCGGTCGAGGCCGGCGAGAAGATCCTGGAGGATGGCTCGGCTGACATCATCGCCTATGGCCGCTCGCTCATGTGCGACCCCGACATTGCGCTGAAGGCCGCCACGGGTGAGCCCATCCGCGAGTGCCTCAACTGCAACAAGGGCTGCGTCGACGCGATTCAAAATCGCAAGTACATCTCGTGCGTGCTCAACGCCGAGAACGGCGATGAGGCAACCATCGCCATTAAGCCGGGCGAGGGCGACAAGAAGATCGCCGTGGTGGGCGGCGGCATCGCCGGTCTGGAGGCCGCGCGCGTGGCGGCCAAGCGCGGCTACGACGTGACCGTCTACGAGGCGAGCGATCATCTGGGCGGCCAGATTGTGCTGGCGGCCGCGCCTCCGCGCAAGGACGAGATCATGCGCTCGGTCGAGTACTACGAGAAGATTCTGCCCGGCCTGGGCGTGAAGGTCGAGCTCAACCATGCCGCTACCGCTGAGGACCTCAACGCCGCCGACGCTGCGATTGTGGCCGTGGGCGCACACGACGTGGTCATCCCCGTTCCGGGTGCCGATTCGGAGAAGGTCGTCTCGAGCTGGGACGTGCTGGCCGGCAAGGTGGAGCTCAGCGGCCGCGTCGCCGTCATTGGCGGCGGCCTGGTGGGCACCGAGACTGCCGAGTACCTGCTGCAGCACGGCTGCGAGGTGGCGATCGTGGAGATGCTCGACAAGATTGCCGCAGGCGAGTCCGAGACCATTCTGCCGCTGATTATGAGCGACTTTGCAGAGCACAACGTGGAGCAGCATGTTAAGACCCGCCTGACCGCCATTACCGACGAAGGCGTGGAGGCTGTTCGCACCACCGAGGACGGCGCCGAGGAGCCGGTGAGGATCGCCTGCGATTACGTGGTGATGGCCGTGGGCTCCAAGGCCAACGCGTTTGACCTGGATGGCGTGACGGTGCCCGTGACCTGCGTGGGCGACTGCTCGGGTGAGCGCACCGCCGACATTGCGAGCGCCATTCGCACGGCGTATCACGCGGCCAACGAGCTGTAGCTGAACATCGCGGCCAGGCGGGGCGGTAGCACGGATCCGCCTCGCCCGGCTGTGTCCCGTCGGGTGTCAACCGGTGCGGGGCCTGCAAGCGCAGCAGGTCCCGCCCTTTTTGTTTTGCTCCGGTGGATGGCAATGCGAGGTAATCATGAGGAGTGAGGACGTCTACTGCCTTGCAGATCACTCAAAAATATTGGGGGAGGGGTTAATAACTATATCCTCTATACCAAAGGACATAAAGAGATGCCAATTTTGTTGACAAGCGAATGACGATTAGCTGCGAGTCAGCTACCAGCGTAAATAATCGATAAAGAAATGTCGTAATTTGGTGCCAAATGCCCAGATAACGCCGCGTCTATTTTAATTAACTGCTTTGAGCAAACAGTAAAATGCTACTATCTAACTTGCACGTAAGAAAGCAGATTAACGGCTAAGGCTAAGAAGTGGCAGGTATGTCGGAAGCAACTAGGACTCGCACGCATGCGCCCGAGGTTAGGCAGCGCGCCGTCGAGATCCTCCAAGAGGGGGTCGGTCATCGCGCTCTCGCCGCGGAGCTTGGCATTCCCCAGGCCACGGCTCGTCAGTGGGCCCGCGCGTATGCCGTGGGCGGTGCCGACGCCGTTCTCAATGCCGGTTCGCATCATCACACCTATTCGTACGACGTAAAGCTCGCTGTGGTTAAGGACCGTCTGGAAAACGGCTTGACGGTTCGCGAGGCCATGATCAAGCACAAGATTCCCAGCGAGTCTTCGGTCAAGGCTTGGTGCCGTCAGTACCGCGAGAGCGGTGAGTCCGCACTGGTCGATAAGCCGCGCGGTCGCAAGCCGCGCGTTAAAAAGGCGGAATAGCGAACGGGATGGTGCGCCCACAGGGGCGCATTTTTCTTACCGCGCCTCTGCTCCAATGTGGACATGCCCTTACCCCGTACGCCCAAAACTCCCCAGTTGACCGAAAACCTGCCACCGCAACCCCGTAATTGAGCTATAACGTTAAACAATTGCAGCGTTTTTGCATGGGGGAGTGATGGTATGACGCTACTGTATTTCCTTACCCTGTTTCCGCTGGTACCTGCGCTGGGCATGCTGCTCGCGCGCGGTGACCGCGCCCGCGATGCGGTGGGGCTCATAGGCTCCGGCATTATTATGGCGGTGACAGTTGTAGTCGCCGTCATGTTTTTTGGCACGGGTCCGCAGAGCTTTGAGGTTGCCCCCGGCACCTCGCATGTGCTCTCGATCATCAGTTCCGTTATCGACGTCATCCTGTGCGCCGTCATCCTGTACAACGCGTACAAATATAGGAACGCGCTCACCACGGTGCTCGGCGTAGTCCAGTTGGTGGGCTCGCTCGCCTTTGCAGCCATGACGCTGCCCGCGACCGAAGCCGTCACCGCAACCCCGCTCTACCTGGACTACATGAGCGTAATCATGGTCCTCGCCGTCGGCATCGTCGGCAGCCTCATCTGCGTGTATGCCTTGGGCTACATGAAGGACTTCCAGGCCCATGACGAGCACGAGGCCGCGCTGCGCGGGCAGATCGCGCCCGACCGTCGCCCGCAGTTCCTGGCGCTCATGTTCCTGTTCCTCTCGGCCATGTTCGTCATCGTGACGAGCGACAACCTTGAGTGGCTGTTCTGCGGCTGGGAAATCACCACCGTGTGCTCGTTCCTTATGATTGGCTACACTCGCACGCCCGAGGCCATCAAAAACGCCTTCACCCAGATCATCCTCAACATGCTGGGCGGTATCGCGTTTTTGGTCGGACTCATGTACCTGCACGTTAACGGCATGCCGCTGACCATCTCGGGCATG
Source organism: uncultured Collinsella sp. (assembly GCA_900544385.1). Lineage (GTDB taxonomy): Bacteria > Actinomycetota > Coriobacteriia > Coriobacteriales > Coriobacteriaceae > Collinsella. The sequence continues at coordinate 11,849 of UQVD01000048.1, read as the reverse complement.
ATCGAACTTTCCGGCGCCGGAACCGCGCAATCCGCGTTGCTGGTGATGCCGGTCATCCTGTTGTCGCTCGCCGCGCTCACCAAGGCCGCGCAGATGCCGTTCCATACTTGGCTGCTCGGTGCTATGGTTGCCCCCACGCCCACGAGCGCCCTGCTGCACTCGTCCACCATGGTCAAGGCCGGCGTGTTCCTGATGGTCAAGCTGAGCCCGCTCTATGCCATCTATCCCGTGACCGGCTTTATGGTCACAAGTGTGGGCGCCATCACGTTTTTGCTGGCAGCCCTTATGGCGATCTCGCAGAGCAACGCCAAGCGCGTGCTTGCGTACTCCACCATCTCCAACCTGGGCCTCATCAGTGCCTGCCTGGGCGTCGGCGCGCCCGAGGCCGTGTGGGCTGCCATCTTCCTGATCTTGTTCCACACGGTGGCCAAGTCGTTGCTGTTCCTGTGCGTGGGCACGGCCGAGCATCATATCGGCAGCCGCAATATCGAGGACATGGACGGCATGTTCAGCCGCATGCCTCACCTGACGCGCCTGATGATGCTGGGCATCATGGGCATGTTTGTGGCGCCGTTTGGCATGCTCGTGTCCAAGTGGGGCGCCCTGGTGGCGTTTGCACAGACCGGCAACGTACTCATGATCATGGTGCTTGCCTTTGGCTCGGCCACGACGTTCTTCTTCTGGGGCAAGTGGCTTGCCAAGCTTTCGGGCGTCGACCCCACGGCTCAAAACGTTGAGGTCAATGTCCATAAGACCGAATGGATGGCCCTCAACACCATCGCCGCGCTGCTGATTCTGTGCTGCGTGGCGTTCCCGGTTATCTCGAGCGGTCTGGTGTCGCCTTACTTGGCCATGGTGTTTGGCCGCGTGCCGTACGTTATCGGCAAGGACTCCATGTATCTGATGGTGGTTATCGTGGCGTTTATCGCCGTGGTGCTGCTGACGTCGTTCCGCGTGAGCAATAAGCCGCACGTCAACGTGTACCTTTCGGGCGTGGGAACCGACAAATATCGCCATTTCCGCGGCTCGATGGGACACGAGGTGAAGGCCGAAAAGCGCAATTGGTACTCGGAGGACGCCCTTGGCGAGAAGCGTATCGGCCCCGCGGGCAGCGTCGTGTGCTGCAGCATTATCTTGTTTGCGCTGCTGTGTTGCGCGTGGATTGGGCCCGAGCGGCTTGCCATGAGCGCGCCTTCGGTGCTGCGCGGTAAGTATTTTGAAGGTTCGGGCGTCGTGGGCATCTTTATTGGTACCGTGGTGTTTGCCCTGCTGGCGCCTTTGGTTGGTGGCCTGATCGACGGCGTTGACCGCAAGCTTTCGGCCCGCATGCAGGGCCGTGTGGGTCCGCGCCTGCTGCAGCCCTTCTACGACGTTGCCAAGCTGCTGCGCAAGGCTCCCGCCAGCGTAAACACCATGGACGATACCTACATGGCGTGCGCGCTCATCTTTACCGTCGTGGGCGGCGGCATCTTTGTGTCGGGCTCCAACACGCTGCTGTGCGCCTTTATGGTTACGCTAGCCGCGATCTTTGTGGTGTTGGCGTCCGCCTCGACGCAAAGCCCGTTTGCCCAGATTGGCGCCGATCGTGAGTTGCTGCAGGTTATGAGTTACGAGCCCGCCGTTCTGCTGATGAGCGTGGGCCTGTACCTTGCCACCGACAGCTTTGATTCCATCGCCGTGACGGGGCAGTCGGCCCCCATCATCGTGTACAGCGCGCCCATTTTCCTCGCGCTGCTCGCGGTGCTCACCATCAAGCTGCGCAAGTCGCCGTTCGATCTTTCGTACTCGCATCACGCGCATCAGGAGATTGTCCAGGGTGTCGCCACCGAGATGAGCGGCGGCACGCTGGCCAAGATGACCCTTATGCACTGGTGCGAGACCGTGCTGTTTTTGATGTGGGTGGGCATGTTCTTTGTCTGGGACAATCCCGTGAGCTTGGTTGTAGCCCTGGTCGTGATGGCCGCGACGTATTTTGTCGAGGTCCTGATCGACAACACCTTCGCACGCAGCACCTGGCGCAGCTGCTTTAGGCTCGGATGGGGCGTGGCGCTGGTGTTTGGCCTGCTCAACCTTATGCCCATCCTCGTCGACGTATTTATTTAGGAGGCGGCATCCATGGATCATAAAATGTCGCGCTCGCCGTGGGTTATTCATTACGACGGTTCGAGCTGCAACGGATGCGATATCGAGGTGCTGGCCTCGCTTACCCCACTGTTTGATGCGGAGCGTTTTGGTGTGGTCAACACCGGCAACCCCAAGCATGCGGATATCTTTTTGGTGACGGGATCGGTCAATGCTCAGAACCTGCCCGTCGTGCGCCAGATCTACAACCAGATGCTCGAGCCCAAGTGTGTGGTGGCGTGCGGCATCTGCGCGTGCTCGGGCGGCGTGTTCCGCGATGCCTATAACGTGATCGGCGGCGTGGACCGCGCGATTCCCGTGGACGTGTACGCGCCCGGGTGCGCCATTCGCCCCGAGACGGTGATCGATGCCATCGTGGAGGCGTGCGGCATCCTGGACCAGAAGGAGGCCGTGATGCGCGCCGGTGGCGACCCGCTCACCGTGGGCGGTGCCGCTACCTGGGACGGTGGCGTTGAGCTGGGCGAGGATGGGTTTGTGGCTGCTGCGGAGGCCGGCGACGCGACCGCCGCTGCAAAGGAGGCCGAGTAATGCAAAAGGCTATCTATACCACCGTCGGGATCGAAGAGCTCCTGTCGCATGTCCAGGCGCTTAAGGGCGTCGGCGCGCGCTTTGTGCAAATGCACGCTGAACGCAACGTCGACGACGGCTCGTATCGCTTGGTCTATACGTTTATCAACGTTCGTGCTGCTCAGGAGCATATTGCGCAGGACGGCAGCTATGCGATTGAGAACCTGGTGGTTGAGGGCATCGACCAGTACCAGGAGATTCCGTCCATCAGCTCGTATTACCCCGCGGTGTTCCCGTTTGAAAATGAGGCCCACGACCTGTTTGGTCTTGCCATCACTGACATGCAGGTCGACTTTAAGGGCTTTTTCTACCAGGTTTCGACTGCCGAGCCCATGAGCGTTATCACGCCCGAGGTGAAGGCCGCGCGCGAGAAAGCCATGAAGGTCCGTGCCGCTGCCGAGGCCAAGGCGCGCAAGGCCGCGGCCGAAAAGGCCGCCGCTGCGGCTGCTGCAGGGGAGGGCGCTGCGGGCGCTGCCGTCGCTCAGCCCGCTGCGGCTGCCGGCTCCGATGCCCAGCATGACGATGCCGCTGCCAAGGCCGCGCTCAAGGCTGCCGAGATGGAGGCAAAGCTCGCTGCCATGGATCCCGAGAAAGCAGCCAAGGTCCGCGCGGCGCTTGCCGCCAAGGCCGCCCGCGACAAGCAGAAAAAGGAGGCGTAAGGTCCATGGCACATCGCTCCGTTATTCCGTTTGGCCCGCAGCACCCGGTGCTGCCCGAGCCGCTTCATTTGGACCTGGTGATCGAGGACGACCGCGTTCTCGAGGCAATTCCGCAGATCGGCTTTGTGCACCGCGGACTCGAGAAGCTCATCGAAAAGCGTGACATGCACCAGTTTGGCTACATCGCCGAGCGCATCTGCGGCATCTGCGCCGTGGGCCACAGCTGCGGCTATGCCAGCGCCTGCGAGCGCATGCTCGACATCGAGGTGCCCGGCCGCGTGCAGTACATCCGCACCATTTTGCACGAGCTTTCGCGCATTCACTCGCACCTGCTGTGGCTGGGCCTGCTCGCCGACGCCTTTGGCTTTGAGGCGCTGTTCTATCGTTCGTGGACCCTGCGCGAGCAGATTCTTAAGATCTTTGAGAGCACCTGCGGCGGCCGCGTGATCCTTTCGATTAACGAGATCGGCGGCCTTAAGCACGATATTGAGGACTCTGAGCTGGCGGGTATTGTGCAGACGCTCGATGCCATGCGTCCCGACTACGAGGCCCTGGTGCATACGTTTTTGGACGACAACAGCTGCGGCGAGCGCCTGCATGGCGTGGGTGTGATCAGCAAGAAGGACGCGCTTGATCTGTCGATGGTCGGCCCGTTCGGTCGCGCCTCGGGCGTGGACTACGACGTGCGCATGTTTGGCGACGGTGCCTATGCGGATCTGGCCGCGTTTGAGCCTATCGTTGCTAGCGATGGCGACTGCTATGCCCGCTGCCGGGTGCGTTGTGCCGAGGTCACACAGGCCATGGACATCATCAAGGAGCTTGTCGGCAAGATTCCGCACGACGGAATCGGCGGGCGCACCAAGCTCACGCCGGCCGACGGCGCGCGCGGTGAGGTTGTGATTGAGCAGCCGCGCGGCGAGGCGTATTACTATGTGCGCGGTAACGGCACCAAGAACCTGGACCGTTTCCGCGTGCGCACGCCGACGTCGCAAAACCTGGCGGGTCTGACACATGCGCTGCAGGGCGTGCTCCTTGCCAACGTGCCCATGATTATCTTGACCATCGACCCCTGCATTAGCTGCACGGAAAGGTAGGCACGGCATGAGTTTACTGACATTTGCCAAGACGGCCTTGGGTTCTATGGTCAAGCAACCGGTCACGGTGTGCTATCCGCAGGAGGAGCTGACGGCGCCCAAGCGCTTGCGCGGGCACATCGTCAACGACATGGACGTGTGCATCTGCTGCGGCATGTGCGCGCGTCGCTGCCCGGCGGGCGCGCTCGCGGTCGATCGCAAGGGCGGAACGTGGTCGATCGACCCGTATGCCTGCGTGGTGTGCGGCGAGTGCATCGAGAGCTGCCCCAAGCACTGCCTGACTATGGACACCGCCCGCACCCCAGTCGCAGCGGACAAGACTCCCACGGTAGAAACCAAACTGGAATAGAGCTGGAATAGAGCTGGAATAGGGGCCGGTGGGGCAAAAATGCCCCACCGGCCCCGCGCTTAAACGCGCGGTTGTGCCGTCGCGAACAAAACTATGCCGGATTACTACGATAAATCGCCCACCTCCAACCACACCGCATTTGGCAAAATCAAAACCGCAGGTAGACGGCTTGTAGTTTTGCGAAAAAATCACGCGTGGTCGGGAATCTCGTTTTTATCGTAGTAAACCGGCATAGTTTTGAAATGACACCATATTCGTAACAGCACTTGATCTCCCGTGGACAGAGGGAAACGGATCATTTTGGCCTCGCGAGGACATCCGTGTGGCCCGTTCGCCATGAAATGGGCCTATCTACTACGTTTGGGCGGCGTCCCTCAACCACGGCAAAAAATGCGAAAAGAAAACCGCAGGTAGAAAGCCTGCGGTTTTTCGTAAAACACGGTTATGGTCAGGGGTATCGGGTTAAACGTAGTAGATGGCCCGATTTCGTGGCGAGCGTTACCAACTGATCCCCCGGGGACGGAGGAAAACGGATCATTTTGACCTGTTGGCTCCGAGCCGCATCCGTTTTCCTGCGAAAACTCTCGTGTCTCAACTTTGGTGAGACATTTGTCTCACGCCCAAAATCAAATCTGGAACGTGTGTCACCTGCCCTAATTGTGTCTCATTTCGTAACTTTAGGCTGATGCAAGGTCTGAGACCGTGAGAAGGGAGACACGATGGGTAAGTACACGAGGGGTCTCTTGGCGGTGATACTGGCCGTAGTGCTGGTGTTGCCAGCCGCAGCATTCGCCATGCTGCCCGAGGCCAACGCCAGGTCCAGCACAGGAATGGACGGACCGATAATGACCGGAAAGGTCGTCGACCCCGATACCAGCGGACGCTGGGAAATCTGGGCGGCAGGCCACGGCGGCAATAAGGTAACGACCCAAAACGTCGGCCGAATCTGGACCGATAAGACGGTCAAGGCAACCGGGGAAAACGAAGAGTCGGACTTTTTGACCACGCTTTCGGCGATGTCCTCGACGTCTAATTCAACCGTGACAGTCACCACGCCACTTGACATCGTGATGGTGTTGGATGCCTCCGGCTCGATGGATGATCCTATGGGTGGCGGAGATCGCACCAAGCGTATCGATGCACTGAAGAGCGCTGCGAACAGCTTTATCAACACCATCGCCAAACAAAACGAGGCTATCGAGGGCGTTGATAGGCAGCATAGGGTTGCCATTGTTAAGTTTGCGGGTGATAAGACTGATAAGGTCGGCAATGACACGTACTATCAAGGCCAATACAAGTACAACCACTCGCAGGTAATGAAGGGTTTGACCGATTGCTCCGGCGGCAACGTGAAAGCTCTTAAGGATACAGTTGCTGGAATCAAGCCAAGCGGTGCTACGCGTGCCGACTATGGTCTGGAACTGGCCGGGGATATCACTTCTGGTCGCGCAGATGCCAAGAAGACCGTTGTGTTCTTTACCGACGGCAAGCCAACGAGCTACAGCGAGTTTGATTCTGACGTCGCCAATGCTGCCGTGACGGCTGCCAAGAAGATGAAGGATGGCAAGGCCACCGTTTATACCATCGGCATCTTTAGTGGAGCGGACCCTGTTGCCGATCCCTCGAAAAAGGGGACAAGCGACGTCAACAAGTTTATGCACGCCGTGTCGAGTAATTTTCCCGATGCCACGTCGTATGCGAGCGACGAGCTTGGCACGCGCGCGGAAAATTCCGACTACTACAAGTCGGCGACCAATGCTGAAGAGCTCAAGAAGGTCTTCGACGACATCTCACAGGCCATCACATCGGAGCCGCCTTATCCGACCGAAATCCATAAGGGCTACGACGAGACCAAGTCCGGCTACATCACGTTTACCGACGAGCTGGGCGACTTTATGCAGGTCGACGGATTTACCGAAGTCGTCATCAACGGCATGTCGTTTACCAAGGCGAGCAAGACGGTCAACAAAGAAACCAATACCGACACCTACGAGTTTTCCGGCAAGGCAAAAGACCTGCTCATCACCGTGCAGCGTCCTGGCGATGACAATCCCCGGAAGGGCGATATCGTAACGGTTAACATTCCTGCGTCGTTGATTCCGCTGAGTCACTTTAAGACCGTAGACGGCAAGCTTTCGGTCGACAACGTTAAGCCCATTCAGGTGAAGTATGCCTCGAGCGTGAAGAGCGCCGCACTTGACAACCTGTTTACGCCCGAGAAGGTAGCAGGGCTCAAGAACTACATCGAGCATAATACGACTGTCGTTGACGGCACCAAGACCGTGAGCTTCTACGCGAACAAGTGGAGCGGTGGTGCGCTGGGTGATACGGTTGCGACCTTTGAGCCGGCCGACACCAACCGCTACTACTACTTCCAGAAGCAGACTCCCATTTACGCGGATAAGGACTGCACGCAGCCTGCAAAGAATTCGCTGGCAGATACTGGCACCTATTACTACAAGGATGAGTTTGAGGAGCGGGGCTCGAACGGCGAGGCCAAGCCCGCCACTGCTGTCATCGAGTTTGTCGGCGGCGACGCAGCGAAGTTTGACGGCGCTCTTGTTGCCGACGAGGACGGCAACCTTTCGTTTAGCGTGGGAACCGCGCGTTTGGCCTTTATCTATGAGCTCCACACTACCAAGGGCAGCGTGGGTGGCAACAGCACTGGTACCGCGACCGACGTTCTCAACCCCAAGTGGAACAACGTGTCCGCCAAGGCGACCGCGACGCATGTCAATTCCTACCTGGGCAACAACGGCAAGATCAGCTTTGCGTATGACATGACGCCGGCAATGGTGAACACCAAGGCCAGCTTTGGCCTGACCAAGGTGCTCAAGGGTCGCGACTGGACGAATGCTGACGCGTTTGAGTTTGGCCTGACATCCGAGAGCGGCGCCCCGATGCCTGCGGCTAGGACTGCGACCGTGCGCAAGGCTGACCTGGACCAGGGCAAGGCTGCCATCGACTTCGGCACGATCGAATACACCGAACCTGGCACGTACGTCTACAAGGTCAGTGAAAAGCATGCCGGGACCACGATTGACGGCATCGCCTACAGCAAGAACGTCGCGGAGATCACCGTGACGGTAACGCCCGACAAGAAGGGCGAGCTGAGCGCTGGCGTGAAGGTGACCTCGGGCGAGACCGAGTTCAAGAACGTTTACGCCACGAATCCTGTTGAGTCCAGCGTCACCGACCAGATTACCGTGACCAAGTCTCTGACCGGGCGTGACCTTACGGCCGACGAGTTCAGCTTTGAGCTGCTCGAAATCATTGACAAGGAAGTTAAGCCTGTCGAGACCGTTAAGAACGCCGCCGACGGCAAGGTGACGTTCAGTGCCATCAAGTACACCGAGATCGGCCAGCACACCTACAAGCTGCATGAGGTTAAGGGCAACGCCGGCGGTATTGACTACGATGACGCGGTCTACACCATCGTGACGACCATCGCCGATAACGGCAAGGGCCAGCTGGTTGCCACGCACGAGCTGAAGGACGCCAAGGACGTCAAGAGCATCGAGTTCAAGAACGCCTACACCACGAATGCTACCGAGGCATCGCTTGCGGGTATCAAGAATCTGCAGGTTGACGACGCTCTGACCCCGGCTGATATCACCGGCAAGTTCACCTTTACCGTGACCGGTGAAGAGGGCGCACCTATGCCTGCGAGCACGAGCGTGCACAACGACGTTGACGGCAAGGTCGACTTTGGCAAGATTACCTTTACGCTCGACGACCTTAACAAGGCTGTGGGTGAGAAGCCCGAGAAGCGCGAGCACACCTTTACCTACACCGTGACCGAGTCCGGTGAGGTCGCTGGCGTGACCAACGACGCCAGGCCTTCGCGCGAGGTTTCCTTCACCGTGACCGATGACGGCAAGGGGAATCTGCGCGTATCCCGCAAGCCGGACGGTGATGCGGCCTTCACGTTCACCAATACCTATAACGTGACGCCTGTCGAGACGAGCGTCACCGACCAGATCACCGCGAACAAGGTCCTGACCGGGCGTGAGCTCAAGGAAGGCGAGTTCTCCTTCGAGCTCGTCGAGGGCGATAAGGTTGTCGCTACCGGCACTAACGCTGCCGACGGCGCGATCACGATGGGCGAGGTCGCATACGACAAGCCCGGCAAGCACGCCTACACGCTGCGCGAGATCAAGGGCGGAACCACCAGCAAGGGCATCACCTACAGTGACGCCAAGTACACCATCGAGACCACCATCACGGACAACGGCGACGGCACCCTCAAGGCCGAGCATGTCCTGAAGGACGCCACGGCTGCGACTTTCAAGAACACCTACAGCGTGGCCCCGCTCGATGCGGAGCTCGACTTTGACCTGAGCAAGGTCATCAGCGGCCGCGACTGGACGGATGGGGACGAGTTCAGCTTTACCATCACCGCCCCCGAAGACGCCCCACTGCCCGATCCCGCAACCGTAACCGTGAGCAAGAAGGACGCGAAGGACGGCATTGCCGCCATCAAGTTCGGCAAGATTCACTACGCTGCCGCCGGAACCTATAAGTACGAGATTCGCGAGAACGCGGGCAGCACGGTCGGCATGACGTATGACGCGCATGTCGCAACCGCCGAAGTGACCGTGACCGAGAACGGCGATGGCAGCCTGACCGCCAACGTCACCAAGAAGGAAAACGGACGCTTTACCAACACGTACCGCACTGAGCTTAACTACACCGCTGCCGGCGGTCTGTGGCTCAGCAAGTATCTGGATGGCCGCCCCATGACCGAGGGTCAGTTCACCTTTACCGTGACACCTGCTGACGACGCTTCGGCTCGCGCGCTCGGTCTGCTGCCCGGGGCTAATAGCTTCAAGTCCCCCGCAGCGGCAGAGGCAACGGTCGGACTGATCGACATTCTGGCTGGTCATGAGGTTATATTTACGCAGGCTGACGCCGGCAAGACCTTTACGTACACCGTGGCCGAGAAGAACGACGGCCAGCCCGGTTACACCTACGACGACGCCGTGCGTACGGTGACGATCGCCATCGCCGACGACACCGCCGGCACGCTCACTGCTACGACGACCGTTTCCGGCGGTCCCGAGGGCACGCATGAGACGGTCCACAAGAGTGGCGAGAACAAGGTCGAGAAGGCCCTGGTGCCGTTCCACAACAGTTACAGCGCTACGACCAACACGCCTGGCGGCACCGCCGCTCAGGTCGTTGCCACCAAGACTCTGACCGGCCGCCCGATGGCCGACGGCGAGTTCTGGTTCGGCATCGCCTATCAGGGTGAGCTTGTGGCATACGAAAACCTCAAGCCCAATATCGGCGGGCACGTGAGCTTTGATACGCTGCACTACGACACTAAGATGCTTGCTAATCTTGAGGCTGCTGGGCTTGCTTATCGTACCGATAAGGACGGTAAGCTCGCCTGGACCATTAACTACACGGCCTACGAAGATTTATTCGGGCTGCCGAATGGCGTTTCCGCTACAACGTGGAGCTTTGGCTTTAAGGTTATCGTCGTCGACAACGGTGACGGTACCCTGACGGCAACGGTCGACTACGGCGGCGTCGAGCCCTTGTTCGAAAACGTCTACGGCGCCGAAGCCGTCGATGCCGCGCTCACCGGCACTAAGAAGCTCCAAGCTGCCGAGGGCCTGACCCCGGCTGACATCACGGGCAAGTTCACCTTTACCGTGACCGCCGACGAGGCTGGTGCCCCGATGCCCGAGCGCACGACCGCAACCAACGACGCGGCTGGCAACGTGGACTTTGGCAAGATCCACTTTACGCTCGAGGACCTCAACCGCGCTCTGGGCGTGACGGACGATGCGACCGATAAGGCCGACGCCGACGAGGCCGAGGTTGACGCCGACGCCACTGACACCGACGAGTCCGATCCCGCAACCCCCACCGCTCCGCGCTCGCACACCTTTACCTATACGGTGACCGAGTCCGGTAGCGCCCCTGGCGTGACTAACGATGCCAACGCTACGCGCAAGGTTTCCTACACCGTGACCGACGACGGCACTGGACATCTGAGCGTCGTGCACGAAGGCGACGACGGTGCGGCCTTCACGTTTACCAACACCTACGGCGTGGCGCCCACCGATTCTTCCGTGACCGATCAGGTCAAGACGGTTAAGCGTCTGACCGGACGCGACCTTGCAGCAGGCGAGTTCACGTTTGAGCTGCTCGAGGACGACGTGGTTGTCGCTAACGGCACCAACGACGCTAACGGCACCGTGACGCTGAGCCCGATCCGCTACGAGGCACCCGGCACGCACACGTACATGCTGCGCGAGGCTTGCCCCAACGCGCTCGGCCTGTACAAGGGCGTCACCTATGACGGCACGACCTACACCGTCGTGACCGCCGTCTCCGACAACGGCGACGGCACGCTGACCGCGACGCACAAGCTCGAGGGAACCACCGAGTCGGCTGGCTTTACCAACAAGTATCACGCCATGCCTACGCAGGTTTCCATCGGCGCGGTCAAGGTGCTCGAGGGACGCGAGCTCAAGAAGGACGAGTTTAGCTTTAAGCTCGTTGGCGAGGACATCGAGTCTACGGTTACCAACGATGCCGACGGCAAGATCAACTTTGACAAGTTTGAGTACGACGAGCCCGGTACGCACGCCTACACCATCAGCGAGGTCAAGGGCGACGAGGTCGGTATGACCTACGACAAGTCCGTCTTTACCGTGACCGTCAACGTGGTCGATGACGGCGAGGGCAACCTCAAGGCGAACGTCGCCTTTACCAAGGGCGACAAGAGCGTCGAGGGTATCGTGTTCAACAACACGTACAAGAAGCCCGAGACGCCCGTGCCGACACCCGATCCCGGCACGCCCAAGACCGTGACGAACATCGTCAAGACGGTCAAGGGTTTCCTGCCCACCACGGGTGACCAGCAGGCCGCCGCATTGCTCATGGCATTCGTCATTGCCATGGCCGGCGTCGGAGCCCTGGTCTGGGGTATCCGTAAGCGCTAGGCACGCTGGCAGCGCCCGGGGCCAAAAGGCCCCGGGCTGTCTCTTATACACATCTCCGAGCCCACGACACCGATCAGTA
>UQVD01000047.1 GCA_900544385.1 uncultured Collinsella sp. | reverse complement strand
GAGATGTGTATAAGAGACAGAGCCACAACCGAGGGCCGCGTCTGCGCGCTCGAGTTCGACAAATTCTGGTTTGTGGATGTCTACACGCCCAACGCACAAAATGAGCTCGCGCGCATCGACGTGCGCATGGCCTGGGACGATGCCTACCGCGGCTTTTTGAACGCGCTCGAGTGCGAGACCGGCAAACCCGTCGTGACCTGCGGCGACTTTAACGTTGCGCACGAGGAGATCGACCTTAAGAACCCCAAGTCCAACCGCGGCAACGCGGGCTTTTCGGACGAAGAACGCGGCAAGTTTACCGAGCTGCTCAACGCCGGCTTTACCGATACCTGGCGCACGGCTAATCCAGACGTCGAGGGCGTCTACAGCTGGTGGAGCTATCGCTTTAATGCCCGCAAGAACAACGCCGGCTGGCGCATCGATTACTTCTTAGTAAGTGATTCAATCGCCAATACCGTGCGCGACACCGGTATCCGCGGCGATATCTTCGGCAGCGACCACTGCCCCGTCACCCTCACGCTAGAGCTCTAGCCCCAAGTAATTCCTCTAGGGGACAGAGGAAAACAGATCATGTGACCCCTCTCCCCCTATAAGTTGCGGTGGAATAGTTCCTGTTTGGGCAGCAAATAGCCAAAAACGAGAACTATTCCACCGCAAGTTCGTGAGGAAACGCGAAATGCCTTACAGCCCGTATTTCACGACGACACGGTTAATGCGACGGCACCAGGGCTTGTACAAGGCGGCCAAAAACACGCAGGTCGCGAGTCCGTGCGTGATATCGAACGGCACGGCGGTGGCAAGACGTGCCACGGCACCTGCCCAAGTAAGCGGCTGTACAAAACCAATGATGTCGTAGGCGTTGATCACAACGCCGTACAGCAAACCCGAAGCAAAGCCGTAGGTCAGCAGCGCCGGCATACGCACGGTGCCATCGGCGCGGTCGAATGCACCCGCATACGCCAGCGCACCGCCAACGTATCCCACGAGTCCCCAGGCATACATCTGCCACGGCGTCCACATGCCCTGCCCAAAAAAGAAATTGCTGGTCAGCGCCGCCAACGCACCGACCATAAAGCCGTTACGACGACCGAGTGTCGCCCCGGCGATAATGGCGATGGCACTCACGGGTTTAAAGTCGGGAATGGGTCCAAACAGGATGCGCCCCGCCGCCGCCAGCGCCGCCAGCACCAGCGTGGGCATAATCTGACGCAGGCCTGGACGCGATGCCTCATAGCCCGCAAAGAACAGCGCAAGCACCAACGCCACCACAACCAGCATGGCCAACGCTGCCTGCTCAACACCCGCCAGCAACGCGGCAGCCATCACCGCCGGCACCGCCAACAACAGCGGGATCTCCAGTTTTGCAAGCAAACGCGAGAAACGACAGTCCGTCATCCCATCACGCCCTATAGAACACGTTGTCGGCAAAGAAGTCGGCCGGGGACTCCATGCAGGCAATCTCGCCGTCAAACATCATGGCGACGTCGTCGGCTACCTGCTCGGCAAAGTCCAAATCGTGCGTAGCCATGATGACGGTGCCGCCAGCCTTCGCATGGTCACGCAGGGCGCGGGCGATGGTGCGGCGACTCTCCAGGTCCAAGCCCTTCGTGGGCTCGTCAAGCAGCAGCAGCTCGGGGCCGATCAGCAGCAGCTTTGCCAGTGCGAGCAGCTGGCGCTGTCCGCCCGAGAGGTCGTAGGGGTGGCGCGTCTCCAGGCCGTCCAGCCCCAAGCTCGCCGCGCGCTCCCGCGCCACGGTCTCGTCATATCCGCAGGCTGAAGCCCATTCCATCAGCTCGTCGCACACCGTCTCGGCAACCAGCAATGCTTTGGGATTCTGAGGCAGCAACGCCGCCGAGGCCGCTCCGCGCACCATGCGGCCGCGCTGCAGCGTGGCGGTCTTCGCCAGCACCGAGAGCATCGTCGACTTACCGCATCCGTTGCCGCCCACGATCGCATGCACCGCACCGGCCGAAAACGACGCATCGAGCCCACGCAACACCCAGCCGGACGCTCGATCGTAGCGAAACCAACCTTCCGACAGGGTGGTAGCCGACCCAGCGTGCATTTTTTGGAGTATTCTGCTTCCATCCGTGCGCGAGAAGGCTTCCAAGCCGTTCTCGAGCGACGTTTGCGCCACAAATTCGGACGATTTGTCCAATTCCAAACTTTTTTTCGCGCTCGATACGCCCCCGGGCGGCTCCAGAGAGCCCAAATTGTCCTCACGCCTGCTGAATACTCCGTTTTTTGCACATCGGATGGCACCCCACCCCAACGTGTCATCGGAAAACAGCGATTCTCGGCGTACCAAAGAAGCCATATCCGCCGCCTCGTGCACGCGGCCATCCTCAATCCGGTACGCACACGTCGCGTATTCGAGCATTGGGCGCGGCTGATGCGTCGCCACAACAACCGTGCAGCCCAGCTCGCGATTCACACGAAACAGCGCGTGCAGGAAATTCTTCTCGGCAACGGGATCGAGCTGAGACGTGGGCTCGTCGAGCAGCAGCACGCGCGGGCGCAGCGCCAGAACGGCCGCCAACGACAGCAACTGTTTGCGACCACCCGAAAGCGTGTCAGTATCGCGGTGAAGCCAATCTTCCAGCCCAAAGAAATAGCTGGTCTCAGCTACGCGACGGCGCATCTCATCACGTGCTAGCCCCAAGTTTTCCAGGCCAAACGCCATCTCGTGCCACACGGTTTCGCACACGATCTGGTTCTCGGGATCCTGAAACACATAACCCACGCGCTCCGCCGATGCCCGCACGTCCATGTCGGCAACGTTCTCGCCCAGCACGCGCGCATCGCCAGTGCGCTCGCCCGCTGGAGCGATCTCGGGCTTGAGCAGCGACAGCAGCGTCGACTTGCCCGAACCGGTACCGCCAACAAGCAGTGCAAACGCACCTTGGGAAACACGCCAATCAAGCCCCTCGAGCACCGGTGCCTTGACCCCGGGATAGGCAAAACTAAGGCCTCGCACCTCAATCGCTGGCGCGGCCGAGCCATATGCCACACCCGCCGCCGAGCTCCTATCAAACCGAGCCATCAGCCAAACCTCTTCTCATCAATCGCGTGCAACGCGCAAGGCAACACCATCCAGGCGGCGTACACGACATAGCCTGGCCACGGCGCCGGCACCGAGAGCTGCGGATAAAACGAATACTGCGTCGTCGCGGTCCACGCCACCGCCACCGCGGCAGCGCCAAACAGTACGAGCCCGGCCAGCGCGGCAACGTCACTGCGCCCCAGCCGATACCGCGCATACGTCGTACGACGCATCGCGGCACCCCACCCGCGCGAGCGCATCGCGTCCGCGCGCTCCAGCGAATCTTCCATGCCCCAGCCCATCAACACGCTCGACGCCCGCAGGCGCGATCGCACGGGATCGGTGGGCGCGCGGCCCGGCACATCAATCGCATCCTGCACCGCCAGCACCGTACGACCGCGGCGTAAAAACTGCGGGATAAGCCTCATGCACATCGAGATCATGAGCGCAATCACCGGTGCGGCATTGCCCAGCAGCGCGAGCACCTTGTCGTATTCGAGCATCGACGCCGCGGCCTCAAACCACAGCACGCTCGCCACAAACAGCCCGCCCATGCACAGGCCGTATACCATGCTTTCCAGATACACCGCGCGCATGCCAATACGGAACAGCTCCGTCGAGTCCGAGGCGCTAAACAGCGGATTGACCAGCGCGATAATCAAAATCACCGGCAGCTGCCAGCGGAGTGCGCCCAGCGTGCGGGCAGCCCCGCGCGTCGCAAATCCATATGCCAGCCCGCCCGCAAGTGACAGCGCAATCAGCACCGGCTGCATCGAGAACATGGTGAGCCCCAGCGTCAGCACCATGTAGAGGGCCGGCACAGCCGGATGCGACATCGAGAATGCCGCGACGGGCTCGCCGCCAAACTCCTCTTGTATGTTGTCCACGGGCACCCCCGTCCCCTCGCTCAAACGACAGCTCCGCAGCACCGCCAACGCCGCACGCAAGCAGCGCAAACGCCACGCCGGCGGCACCGACATCGGCCGCCATGAGCCAATCGCTACGCGCTCAACATATGCCTGCGGTATCATATTGCGCCGTGTATCGTTTCCAAACACACGTCTCTATAACGTAACAGGAGATCACATGGACGCAACCGCAATTATCCTCGCTGCCGGCGAGGGCACCCGCATGAAGTCGAACCACTGCAAGGTTTCGCACAAGATCCTGGGCAAGCCCATGGTCCAGTGGATCGTCGACGCCACCATCAAGGCCGGCTGCAGCCGCGTCGTGGTCGTCATCGGCAGCCACGCCGACGAGATGCGCGCCCTCATCGACGGCGCCTATGCCAACAGCGCCACCAAGGTCGAGTGCGTCGAGCAGACCGAGCGCCTGGGCACCGGCCACGCCGTGAAGGTCGCGCTCGAGGCCTGCGGCATCGCGCAAGGCCCGGTCGTCGTGCTCAACGGCGACCTGCCGCTCATCACCGCCGACACCGTCGCCAAGTTCGCACAGACCGTCGCTACCGGCGAGCTCGCCTGCACCGTCATGACCATGACCCCGCCCGACCCCTTCGGCTACGGCCGCATCAAGCTGGGCGCCGACGGCCAGATCGAGCGCATCATCGAGCAGAAGGACTGCACGCCCGAGCAGGCCGCCACGCTGCTGGAGTGCAACGCCGGCTGCTACGCCTTTGACGGCGCGCAGCTCGCCGCCCACATTAACGAGATCGGCAACGACAACGCGCAGTCCGAGTACTACCTGCCCGACATGCTCGAAATCCTCAAGGGTCACGGCCAGGCGGTCTCCATCTTCCACTGCGATGACTACCGCGACGGCCTGGGCGTCAACAGCCGCATTCAGCTCGCGCAGCTCACCGCTATCGCGCGCGACCGCATCAACGAGCACTGGATGGCCGAGGGCGTCACGTTCATCGATCCCACGCAGGCCTGGATCGGCCCCGATGCCACCATCGGCCGAGACACCATCGTGTGGCCGCAGACGCATCTGATCGGTCACGTCACCGTGGGCGAAGAGTGCCAGCTCGGCCCCAACAGTCGCCTCACCGACACCACCGTCGGCAGCGGCTGCACCATCGATGAGACCATCGCCATCGAGGCCGTCATCGAGAACGGCGTCGACTGCGGCCCGCGCGCCTACCTGCGCCCGGGCACCCACATGCTCGACGGCTCCAAGGCCGGCACGCACGTGGAGATCAAGAAGTCCACGATCGGCGAGGGCTCCAAGGTGCCGCACCTGTCCTACATCGGCGACACCACCATGGGCTCCGGCGTCAACGTGGGCGCAGGCTCCATCACCTGCAACTACGACGGCGTGCACAAGCACAAGACCGTCATCGGCAAGGACGCCTTCATCGGTTCCGACACCATGATGGTCGCGCCCGCCCAGATCGGCGACGGCGCGCTCGTGGCCGCCGGCTCCGTCATCACCGAGCCGGTCCCGGCCGACGCACTTGGCCTGGGTCGTGCCCGTCAGGTAAACATTGAGGGCTGGGCCGCCGATTACCGCCGCCGTCTGCACGAGGACGACGAGGTATAACGTTTTACCAAGCATCTAAGGAGCTGTTCCCGTGGGGGGCGGCTCCTTTTTCTATCGTGACCTGCGCAACCGGATGAGTGGTCGGTTCGTGTCCGTTGGCGGTAAAGACGTTATCAAGACTCGATAAACCCCGCCGCGCGGTTACAATGCAACAAGGCATCTATATGGCATTCGATATAAAGGAGAAGGGTAATGCCGATTAATGATCCCGAGAAGTCGGAGAATATGCGCAAGTCCATCCGCGTGTATTCCGGTTCCTCCAACCGTCCCCTCGCTCAGAAGATCGCTGAGTACCTTGGGGTCGAGCTTTCGGGCCTTACGCTAAAGCAGTTCGCCAACGGTGAGATTTACGCCCGCTACGACGAAACCGTCCGCGGCGCCGACGTCTTCCTGATTCAGTCCGTGGCCGGCGGCAACGTCAACGACATGCTCATGGAGCTGCTCATCGCCACCGACGCTGCCAAGCGCGCATCCGCCCGCTCCATCACCGCCGTCATCACCCACTACGGCTATGCCCGCCAGGACCGCAAGGCCGGCCCGCGTGAGCCCATCACCGCCCGCCTCGTCGCCAACCTGCTCGAGCGCGCTGGCGTCAACCGCATCATCACCCTCGACCTGCACCAGGGCCAGATTCAGGGCTTCTTCGATATCCCGGTTAACCACCTGTCCGCGCTGCCGCTGTTTGGCCAGTACTACAACGACATGCACTTCGACACCGACAACCTGGTTGTCGTCTCCCCCGATGTGGGCCGCGCCAAGGCCGCCAAGAAGCTGTCCGACATGCTCGGCTGCGACCTGGCCATCGCCCACAAGGGCCGTCCGCGCCACAACGCCGCCGAGGTCATGGGCATCATCGGTGACATCAAGGGCAAGACCTGCATCATCAACGACGACATGATCGACACCGCTGGCACCCTGTGCGCCAACGTCAAGGAGCTCAAGGCTATGGGCGCTGGCGATATCTACGTCTGCGCCACCCACGGTATCTTCTCCGGTCCGGCCATCGAGCGTCTGAACGACGCCCCGATCGTCGAGTGCGTCGTCACCGACGCCATTCCCGTCGAGGTCGGCGGCAAGATCAAGACCATCTCGGTCGCCGAGGAGTTCGCTCAGGCCATCTCCGCCGTTTACCACGAGGAGCCCGTCTCCAAGCTCGTCGGCGGCGACTTCGCGCTGTAATCCAGCGTGCATCTCATCATCTTTGGTGTTTTTAAAGGGTCGGAAGCTCGCTTCCGACCCTTTTTCTACCCCTCGACAACCTTCCCTGGACAATTAGTTCAGATACGTATTTTTTTAAAGCTCCAAAGGCCGTTCTGAGCCTTCTGAGCTCCCCGGCGAACGCCATACTGCCCAAAGCTCATCGCTTTCGAGTACGACCGCCGCATATTTACCCTCAAATCGCCCTCGAAAGCCCTTAGAAACGCCTCGAACGCCCGCCGTCTTATACGTATCTGAACTAACTGTCCAGTAGCTATCGTCAACCTTCGCGGCAGAGCTCAATTTCCTGCAATCCCCTCAACCGATTCCACCGATTTCATAACACCCAGCCGTTCATGGCGCGCAGCGCCCCGCTGAGCGAAAAGAACGGTATGGCGGTCGCATTCTGCCGCCAACTTAGTACGTTATAGCTATGATGACCGTGATTTCACATTTCTCCGCCCTCCGCGCAATTCGTCGCGCACGACGGGCGTACTCTGCCCTACCCTGGGACTCCGTTGATAGCGAACAGCAAGCACAGGCCTTGGCTGGCTGCATTCCCAACAATGACGCGATAGACTTTGGCGCACTTTCGATACTCGACGCCTGGAATGAAGATGATTCCGAACTGCTCGATCTTCTCGTTTCAAACGAAGACAACAGGCGCCCCGACAAGCGACTTCTTCAGCATATTCTCTCCGCTCCGCTTCCTGAAGGTGCAATTATGCACGTCGAGGCCGACATCTACGCTACGTCTCCTGCCATGACAGCCATGCTTTGTTCCAAGAATGAATCAGTCGCCAAAACCTTGATGCTACTCATGGAACTGCTCGGAACCTACTCCCTTCCCCCCGGGGCAACATACCCCATTGCCTATGACGCCATCTGGCCCAAGGGCGATGACTGCGCAGCGACGAGCGATCTTGATTGCCTGGGCGACCAGTCGGCGACCGAACAACAGAACGAGACCCGCTACGAACAGGCACACTACAAATGCGAGCCCGCCACAACTATCGAAGAGCTCGAGGCGGTCACACGCTTCGCCAAAAGTAGCTCATATACCTCGTTTCGCACGGCAGTCAATCTCGCCCAACCCGGATCTGCATCCCCAGCCGAATCCCTAATGTTTGCCGTTCTCGGAGCGCCCATGCGCTTTGGCGGATTCGGATGTTGCAGCCTGCCCATGGGAGGCCTGCTACTCAACTATCGAATCGACTTCGACACTCTTGCGGTCAACATGTCCTCCGGCATCCCTTACGCCATCTGCGACCTATATTGCCCGGCCGCCGGAGTCGACAACGAATACAACGGAATTGGGCATGAGCTTCAAAACGCTCGCATCCACGATGGCAATCGAAATAATGGCCTCAAGGCAATGGGCATCCACGTCCTGGTTATCAATCGCGACCAAATGAAAGACCTTGTTGCACTCGAAGCCTTCGCCCAAACGATGCATCGACTCGCGGGAGTCCGATTCCGATACCGTATCAAGGGCTATCGCAAGCGTCAGGCCGCTTGGCTCAACGCCCTGCGGGCCGGAATCGGCCTTGCGCCGGTCTAAACGGCGAATCACCCGTGCACCGTCGAGCAGGGCTGGACAGTTAGTTCAAATACGTATAAATGGACACATTGAATTAGGCTGTTTTGCAGTTATCTCTATACCATTCGCCCGATTTGAAGGCAGGGTAGACTTCAAAACAGCGTCATATGGACTAACTAAAGCTCCAAAACAACGTATCGGCATTGAATCGAGCAATTCGAGTTCTCAGAACTTATACGTATCCGAACTAACTGTCCACCTCGATTTCGACGGCCGTCCAAACGCCCTCAAATAACCTCAATTGCCCTCCATTTGACAGCGGCAACAGGGTCGCTCACCATAGCAGGCGACAAATCAACGAAAGGATGAACATGGCAGCTGCACAGCCGCTTAAGATTCGCATGGTTGCCGGGCTTGGCAACCCGGGCGAGGAATATGCCGAGACCCGCCACAACGCCGGCTTTAAGGCAATCGACGAGCTGGCCCGTCAGGCCGGCGTCACGTACTGGAAAAACCAAGCAGGCGCCGAGGTCGCGCTCATCAATATTAACGATGCTGAGGAAGAGGGTGGCAAGCGCCAGATTGTGCTGGTCAAGCCGCAGTCGTATATGAATACCTCGGGTGGCCCCATCTCCAAGCTCTGCCGCGAGTACAAGATCAAGGCCGAGGAGCTGCTCGTAATCCACGACGAGCTCGATATTCCCGCCGGCGACGTCCGCGTTAAGGTGGGCGGCGGCCACGCCGGTCACAACGGCCTGCGCTCCATCATCGACAAGATGGGCAGCCGCGACTTCAGCCGCATCCGCACCGGCATCGGCAACCCTCCCGGCAAGATGGCCGTCGCCGACTACGTTCTTAAGCAGCTGCGCGCCCGCGAGGCCGAGGATTTCCAGGACACCTGCGCCCGCGCGGCCGACGCCGCCGGCCTGGCGATCGTGCACGGCGTGGTTTATGCCCGCGACCATGTCAACGGCGCCGCTTCCGCCAACGGCAAGCACTAAAACCTATCATTTAGGGACAGGTTTATTTTGGCAGGTTTTACCTGCGGAAACGCCCCAGTTGCGGCATCGCAATCAACCGCGCGCCGACATACATGCACAGCACCCCAAAGGGGGCCGGCCTCATCACAACCCGAGGCCGGCCCCCTTTGCCGTTTTACCTGATAAAACCTGCCAAAATAAACCTCTCCCCCTTTGGTAGGCCAAAGTGGATAAACCCTGCTCCCAACCGCCGAAGACACACGTAAGTGACATGTCCATGAGGGTATAATTTGCACCGTATGTCTGCACAACGCCTGTGCACGTACGGTTTTATTCGGGCTACCGTCCATTTCCGTGGAGGCACGGTTCGGCGGCCCTAACAAGAGAGGGGTTCTATGTATAAGATCCTGGAGAAGACGCAGTTCTCGGAGAAGGTGTTCAAGTTCCGCATCGAGGCGCCTGCAATCGCCAAGCATGCGCACGCTGGACAGTTCCTCATGGTTCGCGCCAACGAGACGGGCGAGCGTGTCCCGTTTACCCTGGCCGGTTGGAACGGTGACGAGGGCTGGGTCGAGTTCATCTTCATGGTGATCGGCAAGACCACCGAGATGCTTTCCACCTACGAGGCCGGCGAGTCGCTGCGCGACGTCGTGGGCCCGCTGGGCGTTCCCACCGAGATGGCCGAGGGCCCCTGCGCCGTCATTGGCGGCGGCGTCGGCCTGGCAATTGCCTTCCCGGTCGCCAAGCACCTGGTCGAGACCGGTCACGAGGTGCACGCCATCATGGGCGCCCGCACCAAGGACCTCCTGCTTATGGAGGACCAGTTCCGCGAGCTCCTCGACGAGGACCACATCCACATCACTACCGATGACGGTTCCTACGGCGAGCAGGGCGTTGTCACCGCTCCGCTGGAGCGCCTGCTGCAGGACAAGGCCGTGAGCCAGGTCTTCTGCGTCGGCCCCGTTCCGATGATGAAGTTCTCGACCCTCACCGCCCAGAAGTACGACACCCCCATCACCGCGTCGCTCAACCCCATCATGGTCGACGGCACCGGCATGTGCGGCTGCTGCCGCGTCGAGGTAGGCGGCGTGACCAAGTTCGCTTGCGTCGACGGCCCCGACTTCGATGCCACCCTGGTCGACTGGGATGACCTTCGTGCCCGCCAGGCCGCTTACCGTTCCGAAGAGGGCGAGTCCCTCAAGGCCGATGAGGAAAAGAGCTGCGCATGCCACTAGTTAACGGTCGTTTCGTTGCCGATATGAAGTCGCCCCGCACCCCCGATAACGAGGAGCCGGCTGCCGAGCGCGCCTGCGACTTCCGCCCCGTCGACAAGGGCTTCACCGAGGAGATGGCGCTGGCCGAGGCCGAGCGCTGCCTCAACTGCAAGAAGCCGTTCTGTGTTGAGGGCTGCCCTGTCAACATCAACATCCCCCGCTTTATCGAGCAGATCCGCGAGAAGGACTTCGGCGGCGCTCTCGATACCATTCGCGAGGACTCCATGCTTCCCGCCATCTGCGGCCGCGTCTGCCCGCAGGAGAACCAGTGCGAGGGCAAGTGCATCCGTGGTAAGAAGTCCGAGCCCGTGGCCATCGGCCAGCTCGAGCGCTTCCTGGGTGACCGCCCCGAGCTCGCCTCCACACCCAAGATGGCCCCCAAGAACGGCAAGAAGGTCGCCGTCGTCGGCTCTGGCCCGTCCGGCATCACCTGCGCCGGCGAGCTCGCCCGTAACGGCTTTGACGTTACCGTCTTTGAGGCCTTCTTTACCGGCGGCGGCGTGCTGGTCTACGGCATCCCCGAGTTCCGTCTGCCCAAGGCGGTCGTCAAGCGCGAGATTGACGGCCTGGAGGACATGGGCGTCAAGTTTGAGTACAACTCCGTCGTGGGCAACATGGCCACGGCCGAGGAGCTGTTCGAGCAGGGCTTCGACGCCATCTACGTGGCGACCGGCGCTGGCCTGCCCAAGTTCCTCAATGTCCCCGGCGAGAACCTGCCCAACGTCTTCTTCGCGAACGAGTACCTCACCCGCGTGAACCTGATGAAGGCCAACAAGTTCCCCGAGTACGACACCCCCACCAAGCACGGCAAGAACGTCGTCGTCTTTGGTGGCGGCAACGTGGCTATGGACGCCGTCCGTACCGCCAAGCGCCTGGGCGCCGAGCATGCCATCATCGCCTATCGTCGTACCGAGGACGAGATGCCCTGCCGTCGCGCCGAGCTGCACCATGCCAAGGCCGAGGGCGTCGAGGTTCTGCCGCTCGTCTCCCCGCTCGAGTTTGTCGCTGGCGAGGACGGCTCCGTGTGCGCCGTCAAGGTCCAGAAGATGGAGCTCGGCGAGCCCGACGAGTCCGGCCGCCGTCGTCCGGTGCCCATCGAGGGCGCCATCGAGGAGATCCCCTGCGACGTCGCGATCTCGGCTATCGGCACCAACGCCAACCCCTTCGCAAAGAAGATCGGCGGCAAGATGGAGCTCAACAAGTGGGGCTACATCGTTGCCGACGAGGAGACCGGCCAGACCACCGATCCCCGTATCTGGGCCGGCGGCGACATCGTCACCGGTGCCGCAACGGTCATTCTGGCGATGGGCGCCGGCAAGAAGGCCGCCGCTTCCATCACCAAGAGCCTGCTGGGCGAGTAATCACCTGCAGCGCTAGCCATCAAACGGCAAAGTCCCCGTCGAGCACACGCCCGGCGGGGACTTTTTTCTATGCTGGCCGCCCAAACCACCACAAAGGGGACAGGCACCTTTGTGGTGGTTTGGGACTTGGTCGGTCGTTTTGTCTCAATCTGTAACACCTGGAGCCCGTTGAGCCTCGTAGTTGTTACAGATCAAGATATTGTGCCAGCCGCCTCCACTTTGTCTCAATCTGTAACAGTTAGAAATCAAATATCTCGCTTGGTGTTACAGATTGAGATTTTGCTGAGGCCGAGAATGGGCGCTGTCGCCAAAACCTAACGCTTGCGGCGCTTCGTCGCGGCGATGCCTGTCGCGGCAACAGTTGCGCCGGCGATGCCTAGGGCGGCGATCGTCATCGCGGTGGTATCCCCCGTGGTAACCAGGACAGCATCGTCCTTCTTGGCCTGCGTGGTTTTCTCAACCGTCTTGGTCGTGGCGGTTGTCGTGGCCGGCTTGGCCGCGGGCTTGGTCTCGGGCTTCACCGCGAGCTTGGTCTCAGGCTTCACCTCAGGCTGCGGCGTCGGCTTAGGTTCCGGCGTAGGCTGCGGATCGGGAGTCGGCGTGGCTTCAGGCGTAAAGGTCAGATCGGTGTTGAGCCACAGGGTGTAGATCCAACCGCTCTCGGGATCAACTACACTCGCTTCGCCCATCTGGTAGCCGCACTCCACGCCATTGACCACCAGCTTGGTGTTCGGCGTAAAGTAGAAACCGCGCGCCGGCTTAAAGTACAGACCGTAGCGATAGGTCACGCCAGGCTTAAAGTCGTCGATGTGGTTCGTGATGTTCTGATCCCAGAACTCCCGAGAGTTCACTTCGCTGCCGTCGCTGCCCGTCCAGAACTCGCACTGGAGAATAGAGTCGGAACCCGCCGGAGTGCCCGCCGTAAAGACCGGCTTGTCGCCCGCCTTAAAGATAGTCGTGGCGCCATTAATCTCGATAACGTCGATGGCCCGCCATTCATCAATCGGCTGCTCGCACAGCATATTGTCAGCGTTTGGGGCGAAGACGCCGTTGACGGTCTTGACGTGGTGCGCCCAATGACCGTTGACGTTCATATTGCAGTCATCGGCCACGGTATTGTCGCCCTTGAGCCTCAGCTCAACGGAGTACATGTAGAACTTGCCCTCTTCGAAGTGCTCGATCCTCCTCGCGCCCGTCGGATACTTGGCGGGGTCGGAATACCAGAAGGCAACGGGTACCGACTCCCCGGATTCCATATCGAGCTCCATCTCTTCCCAGCACTCGTAGGCGATCTCGTACTTGTCGGCATCGGCAGCGGGGATCGTCGCGGTCGCGCGTGGCGCCTCGCCGGGCGCGTAGTCGGTCTTCACGTCGTTGACGTCCAGGTTATGGAGGGCTTCGTTTTCTGACGCAACGAGCGTAATTTCGCTATTGATGACGTAGCGGAGGTAATAATCGTACCTGGTTTCGTTGAGGATAGTCGAGCTGCCTTCATAGTCAGTTCCGGTATACTCCAGTGCCGTGCCAATATAGAGAGCCTCATTGCGCGTGAGTCGATACGAGCCGCCTGCCGCGCCACCCGTAAAGGTCAGCGTCAGCCTCATGTGATTGCCAACGGGTTCGAAGCGAGCCGTCACGTCGGACATGGACGCATCCTGAACTTCGACCAGAGTGCCCGAAGCGGCATCGGCCCTGTAGTACTTAACCTCGACAACTTCGCTCGCAAGCGTTTCTGGAATGCCACCCTCTACATCGAGAAAATCGTGGGTATACGGCTGGCCCTTTTTGAGTGTGACCTTGCTCGGAAGCGCGCAGTCCGTGTAGTGGGGAACCACGGTCGTTTTGACCTTAACACCGCTCCCGCCTGTCACATCGGTCACGCCACAGGGCATGATGGCATCGTTTGCTGGCGTGGCGGCGTTGTCACTGGGAGTGTTTTGTTCGGCGGGTGTCGCATCGTTCACCGTTGCCGCTGATGCGTCCTGCTGAGGTTCTGCCGTGGATTGCGCCACCGGAGCCGTGTCAGTCATCGGCGCAGCCGGGGCCACCGGTACCGGCGCCGGAGCCGCCGAATCCTCCGCAACCGTCGGCGTCACCGGAGCCGCGGCAACCTCATCCGTCCCAGCGGCGGGATCGGCGCATTCCGTCGCCAGCGCCACACTCGGCAGCAGCAACTGACCGACCATAAGCGCACACGCGCCGGCGCAAGCTATTTTGGCACCCACACAACGCCAGGTACCGTGAACCAGCGAGCAGGTTGACTCACTTTGAGCTTGCTTATCGAAGTGGCTTCCGTACATAACGGCCTCCTTGGTCGTAGGGACATACCACCACAAAGGTGCCTGTCCCCTTTGCGGTGATTCTGTACCACCAAGATGCGCCAAATGACTCCGTACGCCTAGGTTCGTAGATGCGAACCTAGGCCTCTACCTGCGGAAATACAAAGAGCCGCCGCGAGGACATTTGTGCCCACGCGACGGCTGAAAATGGCTATGAAAGCTTGCTCTAGCGGTTGCGGCGCTTGGACGCGACGAAGCCGGCGCCGATGACGGACGCACCGGCGATTCCGAGGGCCGCTGCCGCCGTCGCGGCGTTGTCACCCGTGGCGGCCAGGGCGTCGGAAGCGTTTTTGGTGGCAGCAGTCTTGGTCGTAACGGTCTTGGTGACCGTCGTGGTGGTCTTTGCATCCTTGTCTACGGGCTTGAGGTTAGGCTTCTGCTCGGGATTGGGCATGCGATCGGGCTCCGGAGCCGGCTCGGGGTCCGGCGTTGGGTCCGGCTCCTGCCCGTCTCCAAAATCAATCACCACATCATGGGCGACCTCGGCAGAACCGACGATATCCGAAATCGTAGACGAACCGGCAACACCGATGACCTGCCCGCTCTGGGAACTAGGCCATTGCCCCGTATCGACATCCTTTTTCACATCGCGCACGGCACCGTCCATCGGAATCGTAATCGTCGCGTTCCCTCGTAAATCGATCATCGCGGCATGGTACAGGGTCGAATTCACGACGTTGCGGTTGATCGCATAAATCCCCGCAGTCGCGCCCGAAGCCTCAATCTTCGATTTGAAAATCTGGATACGAGGCGTTTCAAACCTGGTATTTGCCTCTGCCATGATTCCAAAACTTTGATTGCGATCGGCGTCGATGCCGCTTGCGGCAGACAGGCTTCGAGACGTGAGGTTCGACTTCTCGACAAGCATCCACACCGCACCGTCTTGCGAGCGTGCGCTTATACCCGCCGAGAGCGAAGCCGCGCTACCAGCCGAAAGCGTGACATCGGCTCCGTTGACGATTTTCATGAGGGTATTCTTCTTGATACCAAACGTATTGATGCACATGGAAGCCCACGAGGCATCGCCAGTCTTAATCGACAGACTGGCGCCATCGACGGTGACATCGCCGCCGTGCTCATAAGCGGAATCCGGCTCTTCCTGCTCGCCTTCCTGGGCAGCGTGTCTGTTTGGAATGTTATCAGCATGGATACCGCAGATGATCTCCATTGGACGCCAAGATCCTTCAGCCGATTTCGCCTCGATTTTGACATCAGCGCCCTTATCGATTGTCACGCTGCCGGCCGTCGCGCGAATGCCCGCCACGTTTTCCGCTGCACCCGAAGCCGTCGCGTTGACGCTGACGCCGCTGATGGTCACATCGCCGCCGGTCCTGCCGTCTCCCGACGCTGCAATCACATCGTTCTGGGCCGTCGCATTCAGGGTGCCGTCGCCGGCAATGGCAAGGTTACCGTTCTTAACAGCAATGGCGCTCTGCCCGGCGTCGGCCGTGACGGTGTTGATGCCCGTCACGCCGATGGTGAGGTTGCCCTTGGCGCCGATGGAACCGCCGTCGTAGCCGTTGAGCTTCATGTCGTTAGCGCCATCCCAGGACCAGGTTCCCGCCTCGTCGCCGGCAGCGGCGCCCGCGTCGTACTGCGTGCCGCCGACGTTGACCCACTCGGCGGCGAGCGCCACGCTCGGCAGCAGCAGCTGGCCGGCCATGAGCGCGCAGGCCCCCGCGCAGGCGAGTTTCTGTCTCTTATACACATCTCCGAGCCCACGAGACCGATCAGTATCTCG
>UQVD01000046.1 GCA_900544385.1 uncultured Collinsella sp. | reverse complement strand
GCATGTCCGCGAAGGGCTGCAGCCCGGACAACTCGGCCTGCGAGGGCTTCTTCGGCCGTCTCAAGAACGAGTTCTTCCACTACAGGGACTGGGAGGGCGTGACGGCCGAGGAGTTCATGGGCAGGCTCGAGGCCTACCTCGTGTATTATCGCGAGGGGCGGATAAAGAAGTCCCTCGGGTGGCTCAGCCCGATGGAGTACCGCAGGAAGCTTGGATACGCCTAGGCGCGGTCCAAGAAATCGTCCGCACCCCCCTTTTGGCTCGAATGCGGGCTTGAAGTGAGAGATTTTCCACTCTCGTTTCCTTTTGAATGATCCCTCCGTCCCCAAGGGATCATTTATTTGTGCGGGTTGTGGTTTTGTGACCTGCTGAAATTTAAGATACCGTACAACTGTACGTTAACTCATCTTCGTAGTATATTGCTACCCGCAAAACTCAACACCATTGTGCTTTGAGACGTTAAAGCGCCTACTACAATGGTTGTCGATAGTACGATTCGATTTAACGACAGGATGGATGGTCCAAGCGTGAGTCTCGGCAGCAAACTATCCAATGCAAAGGTGTCCTTTGCGATATTTAAGCGCGACATTAAGCGACTGCTTGTGAACCCCGTCGCCCTGGTGGTTACCCTAGGCGTGTGCGTTATTCCCTCGCTGTATGCCTGGTATAACATCGTGGCAAACTGGGATCCGTATGGAAACACCCAAGGCATCAAGATTGCTATCGCCAACAACGATCGAGGCACCCAAAACGACTTGGTGGGTGAGCTCAACGCTGGCGACAAAGTGGTCGACCAGCTCAAGGAGAATCATCAGTTGGGCTGGACGTTCGTCGACTCGACGGCCGATGCCAAGGAGGGCGTCGAGAGCGGCGAGTACTATGCCGCTATCGTGATTCCCAAGAACTTCTCGGATAACCTGGTTTCGATGCTCGACGGCAACTACCATCAGCCCAAGCTCACGTACTACGTCAATGAGAAGAAGAGCGCCATTGCGCCCAAGGTTACCGATACCGGTGCAAACACCATCGAGGAGCAGATCAACTCGGAATTTGTCTCTACGGTAGGCAAGACTGTTGCCGGTATCGCCAAGGATGCTGGTGTCGATTTAAAGGACAAGGCAACCCAGACTCAGGACTCGCTGGCAAGTTCGGTGTCCGAGGCGTCCGACACCTTGGGCGAGGTGCGCGATTCGATTGGCGATATGAATGCCGCCATCGATAAGACGAGTGGCGCTATCGCCTCGGCTGATGCGGCACTTGCCGGCTTGCAAGGCCAGGCACCGTCGCTGACGCAGGCGATCTCCCAGGGCAACGACCTGCTGAGCGAAGCTCGCACCACGGCGGGCAACTCCATCACCTCGCTCTCCAAGGCGCTCTCGGAAGGCAGCCTTGCGCTCACCAAGACGTCGGCCTCTGCGAACGCTGCCATCGGCAAGCTGACGGGCGCGGTCACATCTACGACCACCCGTATCGACAACTCGCTCGAGTCTCTTCAAGCGACGATCGACCACAATAAGGCCGTTATCGGGCACTTGGAGATTCTCGCCAATGACACGTCGACAGGTTCCGAGGAAATTGACGCGCGCATTGTATCGACCATCGATTTGCTTCGAGAGCAGAATGAAAAGCTTCAGAGCATCAAGGACGGTCTGTCCGCGCAGTCGAGCGCCATGGCGAATGACGCAGCGGCTGTTTCGGGTGCCAGTGACGCTATCAATAACGCAATTCATACCGGTGCGACCAACCTTGGCCAAGCCCAGACGGACTTGGGCCAAAACGCGCTGCCGAAGGCCTCGAGCGCGCTCGACTCTTTTGCTGCCGTTTCGGGCGACCTGACCGGTATCGTCTCGGGTATGACACCTACACTTGCAAATGCGCGCGGCACGTTGGCGCAGCTTAGCGCTACGCTCGGCCAGGCCAAGACCACGCTGTCCCAGACCGATTCCTCGCTTGCCAAGGTCCAGGACAAGCTTGCAACCGCCGCCAATGACATCGCGGCGCTGCAGACCTCCGAGTCCATGGGCGAGCTGGCCGATCTGATGGGCGTCGATGTCAATGACGTGGCAGATTTCATGGCGTCTCCGGTTGAGTTGACGTCCAAGTCAATCTATCCGGTCAAGAGCTTTGGCTCGGGCATCGCTCCCTTCTACACCAATCTGGCGCTTTGGGTGGGCGGCTATGTGCTCATCGCCATTTACAAGCTCGAGGTCGACCGTGAAGGTGTTGGCAGCTTTACGGCGCGCCAAGGCTACTTTGGCCGCTGGTTGCTCATGGTGATCCTGGGCGCGTTGCAGGCCATCATCGTTACGGTAGGCGATCTGGTGATTGGCGTGCAGTGCGTCAGCCCGCTGCTGTTCGTGCTGGGCGGCATCGCCATTTCGTTCACCTACGTCAATATCATCTATGCGCTGTCCACCACGTTTAAGCATATCGGCAAGGCTATCGGCGTCATTCTCGTCATCGTGCAGATCCCGGGTTCGTCGGGCATGTACCCCATCGAGATGATGCCCGGCTTCTTCCAGTGGCTGCACCCGCTGCTGCCCTTTACCTACGGCATCAATCTGCTGCGCGAGACGGTCGGCGGCATGTATTCGTTCAACTACCTGTTTAACCTGTGCATTCTGGGCGTGTTCTTGATCGTGGCGCTCTTTATCGGCCTGCAGCTGCGTCCGCTGCTGCTCAACCTTAACCTGCTCTTTGATAAACAGCTCTCCACGACCGGTATGATGATTTGCGAGTCCAACGACCTGCCGCGCCAGCGCTACTCGCTGCGCACGGCCATGCGCGTCATGCTCGATTCCGATTCGTACCGTCGCGAACTGCTCGATCATGCGGTCGCCTTTGAACATCGCTACCCGTACTACATCAAGGGCGGTTTTGCCGCCGTGGTGGGCGTTCAGGTCCTGCTCTTTGTCCTGTCGACGGTTCTCGATATCGACAATAACGGCAAGATCATCCTGCTTGTCATTTGGATCATCTCGGTTATTGCCATCTGCGGCTGGCTTATCAATATCGAATATATCCGAGCGAGCCTCAATACCCAGATGCGCATCTCGGCGCTTTCGGATGAGGACCTGCGTCGCGAGATGCGCGAACACACGGCCGCCATTCCTGCCGCCCGCCACATGTTTGGCCTCAACGCCAGCGAGCGTGGTGCCAAGGGCGGCGATCAGTCCACGGGCCGCTTGCCGCATATCGGCTCGCACCATAAATCTCAGGGCAGCGACAGCACAGCCACAAATGATGGAGATACCACCGCGCTTGGCAAGCACTCCAAAGGAGGTGAGGCATAAATGAAGAACATCCTGCATCTGTTTAAGCGCGATGTCCAAAACGTGTCTCGCTCCGTGATCGGCTTGGTTGTCGTGATGGGCCTCATTATCGTACCGTGTCTGTACGCGTGGTTTAACATCGCCGGCAGCTGGGATCCGTACGGCAACACCGGCAATCTTAAGATCGCCGTGGTCAACACCGATGAGGGTTACGAGAGCGATTTGATCCCCGTCGAGGTTAACGTGGGCGAAAACGTGACCGCCACCCTACGCGGCAACGAGAGCTTCGATTGGGTTGTGCTCAACAATCGCGAAAAGGCTATCGAGGGCGTTAAGTCGGGCGCGTACTATGCTGCCGTCGTTATCCCCAAAACGTTTAGCGCTGACATGATGACGCTTTTCTCGACCGACGTGAAGCATGCCGATATCGAGTTCTACGAGAACCAGAAGGCCAACGCCATCGCGCAGATCGTGACCGAGAAAGGCTCGAGCGCCGTCCAGAGTCAGGTCAACGAGACCTTTACCAAGACCATCACGACTATCGGTCTTAAAACCGTGTCCAGCCTGCTCGACTATATGAGCACCGACCAGGTGAGCAACTTTATCGCCAATCTGTCCTCTACGCTGGGCGATTCGGTCCAGGACCTGCAGGACATTCAGACCAGCGCAACGTCGCTGGCGGGCGTTTTGAGCTCCACGTCCGATTCGCTGACGTCGGCGGGCGGTATGCTCAAGCAGACGGGCACCGTCGATGAGTCGACGAAGCAGCTGATGGAGCACGCCAAGAGCGGCATCAATGATTCCAAGGAAGCGCTCAAGGCCGCCAACGATGCCGTTGACGCGGCGATTGACGGAAGCGCGGGCTCGTTCGACAACGTGTCCGCCGAGCTTGCGAAGGCATTCGATGCCGCGAATCAGCATGTTGACCTTACGGTGTCTCAGCTCAACGAAGCCGCAGCGGCGCTCAATACGCGTGCCGACGATATCGACGCCACGGCCGACCAGCTCCGCAGCTTTGCCGATCAGGTGACTGACGAAAAACTCCAGGACAGCCTCAAGTCTGTGGCAACATCGCTGAGCAGGATTGCTGTGGAGTATCGCAACAACGCCAAGGATCTGGCGGCCACCGCGAAGTCTCTCTCCGATAGCATGGCCGAGGTCAACAACTCGCGTGCCGAGGTCGATCAGGCCATCGCCGATGCCAAGGCCGGCATCGCGGGCGCCAAATCCGATTACGATTCCACGTTCTCGGTTAAGGCCAAGGAGCTCAAGAAGACGGTTTCGGGCATTCTGGACTCGCTTGATGGCATCTCGGGCGACCTGGATAGCGCCGTAGGCGGCCTGACCGACGCGTCCGGTTCGCTGGCAAAGGGCCTCTCCAAGGCTGCAAAGCTGGTCAATAAGGCTTCTGATCAGCTGGGCGAGGCGTCGGACAAGATCAGCGCGTTTAAGGACGAGCTCGACGGCGCCTTGATGTCGGATGACCTCGCTACGATCAAGACGATGATCGGCAATGATCCCGAGGGTCTGGCCGTGTCGCTTTCCGGCCCCGTCGCGCTCGATCGCAAGCCGGTCTATCCGATTCGCAACTACGGTTCGGCCATGGCACCGTTCTACACGATTCTGTCGCTCTGGGTGGGCTCGATTGTGCTGGCGGCCATGATGAAGGTCTCGGTTGACGATGAGCTTATCAACGAGCTCATCCCCGTGCGCCTGCACGAGATCTACCTGGGCCGCTACCTGTTCTTTGGCGGTCTGGCCCTGCTGCAGGCAACGCTCGTGTGTGCGGGCGACATCCTGTTCTTTGGCATCCAGTGCGACGACCCGCTGCAGTTTGTGCTGGCGGGCTGGGTCGCGAGTCTCGTGTTCTCCAATATCGTCTACACGCTTACGGTTTCGTTTGGCGATATCGGCAAGGCGCTCGCCGTCGTGCTGCTGGTCATGCAGGTCGGCGGTTCGGGCGGCACGTTCCCCATCGAGATGACCGGCCCCGTGTTCCAGGCGATCTATCCGTTCCTGCCGTTCACCCACGGCATCAACGCCATGCATGCCGCCATGGCCGGTGCGTACCACATGGAGTACTGGATTGAGCTAGGCATTCTGGCGAGCTATCTGATTCCGTCGCTGGCACTGGGCGTCGTCTTCCGCCGCCCGGTCATCAAAGCCAACGACTGGATCATCGAAAAGCTTGAAAGCACGAAACTTATTTAGTGCAACAGCGTGACATTGACGAAACATCGAGGTTTACTCTGCCGACGCTTTAGTGGGCTGGATTGCGATGCAACGCCGGTTGTTGCTACAGTAGCGGGGCGTGCCGGGGGTCCGGTGCGCCCTGCTTTTATTTGACCATGAGGCGGCACGCAGCCATGCGCGTGCGGACACCACGCCCAGATTGAGCGCGAGGATGCCCTATGGCCCAGCATGCCACTGACAATATCGAAATGATGCCCGATAGCCCTGTTGCTCGCGAGGACCTGGGCGCGGGCGGCACCTCCCGCGGCGCCGGCGCTCGCTCGCCGCTGTTCTGGAAAGTCCTGCTGCTTTCGGTGGCAGTCGTCTGGGGCTACTCCTTTACGACCATGAAGGACGCGCTCGACACCATTCCGGTGTTCGAACTGCTCTACGTGCGCTTTCTGCCTGCGGCGTTGGTCATGTTTTTCATCTTCCACAAGCGCATCATCGCGCACCTCAACGCCCGCAACCTTATCGTCGGACTTGGCATGGGCGCACTTATGTGGGCCGCCTACGCCCTGCAGACAGTCGGTCTGGCGCACACCACGGCGGGCAAGAATGCTTTTTTGACGGGCACGTATTGCATCGTTGTGCCGTTCGCGAGCTATTTTCTGAGCGGCGAAAAACTCACCCGCTATAACCTGGGCGCGGCGCTGCTGTGCTTGGCGGGCATTGGCTTGGTGGCGCTCGATAGCGTTGAATTCAACATCGGTGATGTCATTACGCTGGCGGGTGCGGTCTTTTTCGCCATCCAGATGGCGGTGACTGCCAAGTACGGTCGCAAAATGGACATCAACGTCATCACGTTTTGGATGTTTGTGGGCAACGGCGTGCTGAGTCTGGCAACGTCGCTGCTATTCGAGACCCAAGCGCCTCTGTCCGTGTGGACGCCGAGCTTTATCAGCGCGATGGCGTTTCTCTCGGTTGGTTGCACATGCGCGGCTCTGCTCATCCAAAACGTCGGCCTGGCGCATGTCTCGGCCTCGACGGGCTCACTGCTCCTTTCGATGGAGTCGCCTTCGGGCGTGCTGTTCTCGGTGCTGCTGATGGGGGAGGCGCTCACCTCGCGCCTGCTCGCCGGCTTCGCGCTCATCTTTCTTTCGATTATCTTGAGCGAGACGCATTTCGATTTCTTGCGCCGAAAATCACACCCGCAATTGTAAACAACTTGTTGCGCCGCCCTCCCAGGGCGGCATTTTTATGTCATGCCCTTACAGTTGTACCTTGCACTTTACGCTATCAAAGTGCGTGCTGCAAAAACGTTACTGGAGGGCTTCTATGGCATCAGCTCTGTCCGATTTTCAACCGCAACCAGCGCCTCAGGCTACCACAGCGGCGCAGACCGCTATCGGTGACGGTCTTGTCGCAGAAGCTCGGGCTTTTGCAGACGAGCTCGCTGCGTGGCGACACGATCTACACCAGATGCCCGAGCTGGGTAACAATCTTCCGCAGACGTCTGCCTATATCCAGGCACGTCTGGACGAGATGGACATCCCCCATACCACGCTCGTCGACGGTTCCTGCGTCGTTGGCCTGATCGGTTCCGGTGCGGCCGCGGCCGCTCAGGGCAATGGCACGTGCAAGGACGAGCAGGCCGGAACGGTCGTCATGCTTCGTGGCGACATGGATGCCCTGCCCGTTGCCGAAGAGTCGGGCGAGCCTTTCGCCTCTACCAACGGCTGCATGCACGCTTGTGGCCACGATATGCATGCGACGGCCCTGCTTGGTGCGGCGCGCCTGCTCAAGGCCCGCGAGGCCGAGCTTGTGGAGGCCAACGCTACCGTCAAGTTGCTGTTCCAGCCGGGCGAGGAGACCTTTGAGGGAGCACGCGCTGCCATCGCCGACGGCTTGCTCGAGAACCCGCGCCCTCAGGCGGCCTTTGCCATGCATGTCAACAGCCAGTCGCCGCTTGGCCTGGTGCTCTACGGCAGCCCGGCGCTCTCGGGCGTGTACGGTTTCCGCATCACGCTCCAGGGCAAGGGCGGCCACGGTTCCAGCCCCGAGATCTGCATCGACCCCATCACGGCCGGCGTCCACGTGCACCTGGCGCTCCAGGAGCTTATCTCCCGCGAGGTGCCGGCGGCCAAGGAAGTCGCACTTACCGTTGGTAAGTTCGCCGGCGGCTTGGCGGCCAACGTCATCCCCGACACCTGCGTGCTCGAGGGAACGCTGCGCGGCTTTGATGTTGAGCTCATGGCTCACCTAAAGACCCGCATCGCGGAGGTCGTTAACGGCGTTGCTACGACCTATCGTACGCCGGCGACCATCGAGACGCTTTCGGATGTTCCGCCGCTTGTACTCGACAGCGATATGACTCAGGCGTCGCTTGGCTACGTGGGCGCAGTGCTGCCCAAGACGGCTTTCTTGCCGCTTTTCCATGCCATGGCGAGTGAGGACTTCGCGCTTATCTCGAGCAAGATCCCAAGTGCGTACTTTACCGTGGGCGCGGCCGTAACCGACACGGACGAACACTTTGCCCAGCACCATCCCAAGGCACGTTTTAACGATGCCGAGCTGCCGCTCGGTGCCGCGGCCTATACCGCCGTCGCTTTGGGCTATATCGCCGACCACCGGTAGCACCCAACCTTGCCTTTCAAGCCTGCGGGCATGGCCGTAAGGCCTATGCCCTTGTCTTTCAAGGCAATCTTGGGCACTACCGGCGCCCGGCGCAGGCTATTCGTTTGTCTAAAAGGAGCAGTATGCCCCAGCAGCGTAAGTTCTTCCCCGGCTGGCTCGTGGTGGCCTCCGGCTTCGTGATCATGGCCACGTGTTACACGATTTTCGTCAACTGCATGAGCCTGTTCCAGCCGCTGATCGTCAGCAACCTGGGTATTTCCCTTGCGCGGTACAACGTCTCCAATGCCATCTCCACCGTGGTGAGCGTTGTGGGTTCGCTTGTGATCGGCCACGTCGCCGATAAGGTGAGCGGCCGCGTCCTGGGCTCCCTCACCGTTATCGCCACCTCTGCCGTTCTTGCCGGCATGAGCTTTGTCGGTGAGCTATGGCAGGTCTACGTGCTCTTTTCTGTTCGCTCCGTTCTGTCCGTGGCTGCCCTGGAAGCCGAATGGATGCTCGTACCATCATTCGGTTTCCAAGGCGGTCACGGGCCTACGAAATGATCCGTTTTCCTCCGTCCCCAACAGATCACGTGATTCGAAGGGGACGGAGGAAAGCGGATCACAAACAGCGGTGGCGCGTCTGGCCGAACGAGCCCCCATACCCTCGTTCGGTCAGACGCGCCACCGCGTTTTGTTTTTGTGCCGTATAATGACCACTACCTATGACGCGATACAAAAGAAAGGTGTTTGCCCATGCAGGCACAGAAGGCGGAGGGAACCCGCGACCTTATCGGCGCCGAGATGCGCGCCTGGCAAAAGATGCAGCAGATCGCTGCCGGCGTGTTCGAGCCGTTTGGTTTTAAACCTATCGAGACGCCCGCGATCGAGCAGGTGGACGTGTTTGTCCACGGTATCGGCCAGTCGACCGACGTCGTGCGCAAGGAAATGTTCCGCGTGTTCAGTGGTGCCAACCTGGAACGCGTCTTTACCGAGGGCACCGACAACAAACTCAAGCCCAAGCAGCGCCTGGCGCTTCGCCCCGAGGGCACGGCCGGCGTGGTGCGCGCTGTCGTCGAGAACAATCTGGTGCCCCAGGGCTCCACGCCGTTTAAGGCCTACTACGCCGAGGCCATGTTCCGCGGCGAGCGTCCCCAGAAGGGCCGCCTGCGCCAGTTCCACCAGGTGGGCATCGAGTGGCTCGGCGCTCCCGATCCGGCGGCAGACGCCGAGTGCATCATCATGCTCATGGAGTTCTACAAGCGCCTTGGTTTTGATCTTTCCAAGCTTCGTCTGCTCATCAACTCGATGGGTGACGCCCAGTGCCGTCCGGCCTATCGCGAGCAGGTCAAGCAGTTCATCCTCGATCACGCCGACGAGATGTGCGATGAGTGCCGCGAGCGCGCCGAGCTCAACCCGCTGCGTGCCTTCGACTGCAAGAACGACCACTGCCGCGAGATCATGGCCGAGGCTCCGCTGATGGGTGACAACCTGTGCGATGAGTGCCGCGAGCACTACGAGCAGGTCAAGCGCTATCTGGATGCCGCCGGTATCGAGTATGTCGAGGATCCCACCTTGGTGCGCGGCCTGGACTACTACACCCGTACTGTCTTTGAGGTCGAGGCCCCTGGCGCCGGCGTCGGCTCCATCGGCGGCGGCGGCCGCTACGATGGCCTGGTCGAGCTCGAGGGTGGCAAGCCCACGGCGGGCGTCGGCTTTGCTGTCGGTTTTGAGCGCGCCCTGCTGGCCCTGCAGGCCTTTGGCAGCGATTTGGGTGCCGATGAGGCCCCGTGCGTCTATGTCGCCAACGCCGGCAAGGAGCTGCGTCAGAACGTCTTTGCCATTACGCAGGAGCTTCGCGCCGCAGGTATCGTGACCGAGGCCGACTATCAGGGTCGTTCGCTCAAGGCCCAGTTTAAGCAAGCCGATAAGGTAGGCGCCAAGCTCATCTTGGTCCTGGGTGGCGACGAGCTTGCCGCCGGCAAGGTCAAAGTGCGCGACATGCAGAGCCATGACGAGGTGCTCGCCGATCTGGACAACGTCGTCGAGGCGGTTCGCGAGCGCCTGTAGCGCATCTTTTTGAGCTTCGGGCCTGCTAACGTGCCCTGCTCATGGAGAGCGATTGTTACGGGGGTGTTTCGCTTTTATGCGGAATGCCCCCGTTTACGTATGCCGCCCACCGAGAAATACGACCATTTAGGGCAAAAACCTTTGCAATGCAGAAAATACTTTTGTGTGGTAAAGCGCAATCAGTGTCGAAAGTATTTCTCAAGCGCCTATAATGAATACCGCATGTTACGTGCATAGAAGGAGGAATGGGAGGAAACGTGGCTGAGAACCTAAGCAACCAGTCTGTACCCGAAGCCGCGGCGCGCGTCGCTGCCGTGGTCAACCGCCTCGTTAACCGAATCGGCTCGAATGCCGAGTCCAGGGAGCGTCTCGCCGAGATCGAGATCCCCGAGGAGCTGCGCGACAATCTGGCGCTGTTCTTGCGCTTGGAGCGCCGTGTGCTTAGCGAGTATGATCCCGAGATCGCGGACCTGTTCGACAAGATTTTGACAGCCGAGATTGTGGTCAATGCCGGCAACCCCGGTACCTGCGCTGCCGACGAAGCCGTCGACGAGCAGGGCGTGCCCACCGCCGACGAGCCCACTGCCGTGGCATTTCGTGAGGTCGTCGATTTGATCGACAGCCTGCCGCTCGATAAGCAGCAGGTCATCGTTCGCGCCTTTACGAGCTTTTTCCATCTGGCAAACCTGTCGGAGGAGAACTACCGTGTGGCGCAGCTGCGCGAGCGCGAGGCCGGTGCGTCGACCGATACCGAGGTCGATCCTGCCAACGAGCTTACCGTTGCCTATCACCAGCTGGTGAATGAGCTGGGTGTCGAGGGTGCCAACGAGCTGCTCGACAAGCTCGAGTTCCACCCTGTCTTTACCGCACATCCCACCGAGGCCCGTCGTAAGGCCGTCGAGGGCAAGATCCGCCGTATCTCCAACCTGCTGGAGGAGCGTCCGCGTCTGGGCGGCTCCGACCTGGTGGAGAACGAGCGCCATATGCTGCAGGAGATCGACGCCCTGGTGCGTACGAGTCCCATCGCGCTCAAGAAGCCCACGCCGGTCGAGGAAGCCGATACCATCATCGACATCTTCGATAACACGCTGTTCGACGTTATCCCCGTTATCTATCGTCGTTTTGACGATTGGGTGCTGGGCGACAAGGCCGGTACTGTGCCGCCGCTGTGCCCGGCGTTCTTCCATCCCGGCAGCTGGATCGGTTCCGACCGCGACGGTAACCCCAACGTCACCGCCAAGGTGAGCCGTGAGGTCGCCGCCAAGTACTTTACGCACATGGTGCTCAAGCTCGAGGACAAGTGCCGCCACATCGGCCGCAACCTCACGCTCGAGGCTACCTACAGCAAGCCGTCGGCCGAGCTCATTAACCTGTGGAACCATCAGGTCGAGATGAGCCCTCGTTACACGGCCCGCGCCGAGCTGATCTCCGAGCACGAGCCGCATCGCGCCGTCATGCTCGTCATGGCCGACCGCCTGAACGCCACCGTCCGTCGTATCACCGACACCATGTACCACAGCGCCGACGAGTTCCTGGATGACCTGCGCGTCGTCCAGCGTTCGCTGGCCGCCTGCGGTGCCGTCCGTGCTGCCTACGGCCCGGTCCAAACCATCATCTGGCAGGTCGAGTCCTTCGGCTTCCATATGGTCGAGATGGAGTTCCGTCAGCACTCCGTGGTGCATGCCCGCGCCCTTAAGGATATCCACGAGAACGGTATCCATGGCGACCTGCAGCCCATGACGCGCGAGGTCATCGATACCTTCCGCGCTATCGGCTCCATCCAAAAGCGCTACGGCAAGAAGATGGCGCACCGCTACATCATCTCGTTTACCAAGAGCGCTCAGCATGTGGCCGACGTCTTTGAGCTGGCGCACCTGTCCTTTGCACACGAGGAGGATGTCCCCGAGCTCGACGTGATCCCGTTGTTCGAGCAGCTCGAGGACCTCGAGGGCTGCGTCGACGTGCTCGATCAGATGCTTACGCTGCCCGTGGTGCAAAAGCGCCTTGCCCAGACCAACCGCCGCATGGAGGTCATGCTGGGCTATTCCGACTCTTCTAAGGATGCCGGTCCTACCACGGCCATGCTCGCGCTGCACTCCGCGCAGGAGCGCATCGCCAAGTGGGCAGAGAAGAACGATATCGACCTGGTGCTCATGCACGGTCGCGGCGGTGCCGTGGGCCGTGGCGGCGGCCCGGCCAACAAGGCCGTGCTGGCGCAGCCCAAGGGTTCGGTCAACTGCTTCTTTAAGCTTACCGAGCAGGGCGAAGTCATCTTTGCCCGTTACGGCAACCGCACGCTGGCTCAGCGCCATGTTGAGTCCGTTGCCGCCGCAACGCTTTTGCAGTCGGCCCCGAGTGTCGAGAAGACCAACACCGAGACCACGCAGAAGTTCTGGGATATGGCCGAGAAGCTCAACGCCGCAAGCCACGAGCGCTATCTGGACCTGCTGAACACCGAGGACTTTACACCGTGGTTCTCGACCGTGACGCCGTTGACCGAGGTCGGTCTGCTGCCGATCGGCTCGCGTCCCGCCAAGCGCGGCTTGGGTGCCAAGTCGCTCGACGACCTGCGTACCATTCCGTGGATCTTCAGCTGGAGCCAGGCGCGCATCAATCTGGCCGCTTGGTACGGCCTGGGTACCGCCTGCGAGCAGTTTGGCGATCTGGACCAGCTTAAGGCTGCCTACCAGGAGTGGCCGTTCTTCCGCACCTTTATCGACAACATCGAGATGTCGATCGCTAAGACCGACCAGCGCATCGCCAAGATGTATCTGCACCTGGGCGATCGCCAGGATCTGTCCGAGAAGGTCTTCACCGAGATGCAGCTCACGCGTAAGTGGGTCCTTGCCATCGTCGGTGACGAGTGGCCGCTGCAGCGCCGCCGCGTGCTTGGCTGCGCCGTCCGCGTGCGCAACCCCTACGTCGACGCCCTGTCCATCGCCCAGGTCCGCGCCCTTCGCGAGGTGCGTATGAACCAGGACGAGATGGCCGAGGAGAAGAAGGCCGAGTACATGAGCCTGATTCTTTCGACTGTGACCGGCGTCTCGGCAGGATTGCAGAACACGGGGTAATCGATAGCCCTGTAGTCGTCCGGGCCCGCCATTAGTTTACTTTTAGGCACGTCCTCGGACATGCAAGAAGCCCTCGCTGCGCACTTCGTGCGGCGAGGGCTTCTTGCGTCCTGCGGAGTGTGCCTAAAAGTAAACTAATGGCGGGCCCTGCGATGTCCGGTCTTCGGCGGATCAGCCGCTGGGTGAGGGTGGTGCTTGGGGCGACGTGCAAAAAACGGAGTTTTCAGCAGCCAAAGATTGGTGCATAAGGCTATGGGTGACGTTCGCGGCTCCTGTTGATGCTTTTGCATGACGATTGGGCTTTGTCGATGTTCATATATGGCTGGTTTCTCGCCGCATGCCATCCAGATGGGACGAGCCATGAGGACTATCTACCTTTTGAAATACTTTTGGCACCAAAATCTTATCCCGCGATGCTGAATACTCGCAAAAATGCACGCTCCGGAGGGCACTACCCTGTTACGGCTAGAAATCCATGCGCCATTTTATGCAATTAATTAACGCATTTATGCAAAATGGCTTCCGTGCGTACGTCTCGGGCTAGATGTTTGCCTCGGCGCTGCGTAAATCATCCTGTCTATAGTGTCTTTGACAGGCGGTCGCGGTCCCGTTTGGGGTCGCGGCCGTTTTGTTGTGGGTCAAATATGAACGTTGTGTTAATGAGTCGGTGGACGGTGGTGTTTTTCGGTGAGCGGCGTATCCTTCCAACGGTTTATCTAGTGTGTCAGTTGAAAAGGAAGAGGGCGCTCGTCATTGTTTGAATGTGAACTGCCGTTTGACCACAAGACGTTGCATCTGGAGC
Source organism: uncultured Collinsella sp. (assembly GCA_900544385.1). Classification (GTDB taxonomy): domain Bacteria; phylum Actinomycetota; class Coriobacteriia; order Coriobacteriales; family Coriobacteriaceae; genus Collinsella. The sequence goes on along the minus strand of UQVD01000046.1, from coordinate 2,093 downwards.
TCGAGGATAAGAACTTTGCGGGTGTGATGGAAGGTCATCAAAACGAGTTTAAGACTACAAAATCGCAGGAAGAGCTGGTGGAGGAGTCGCTTGCCAACCCTTATGGCTCGCCTTCGCTCGAGGAGCTTTGTGCTGGCAAGAAGGATATTGTCATCATTAGCTCCGATCATACGCGTCCCGTTCCCTCGCGTGTGACGATGCCTATTCTGCTGCATCACATCCATTCTGCTGCGCCCGAGGCTCGCGTGCGTATTCTGGTTGCTACGGGTATGCATCGTCCGTCGACGCACGAGGAGCTCGTCAACAAGTACGGCGAGGAGATCGTTGCCAACGAGGAAATCGTTATGCACGTCGCGACCGATGACAGCATGATGAAAAAGATCGGCACCCTGCCTTCTGGCGGCGAGTGCATCATCAACAAGATTGCTGCCGATTGCGATCTGCTGCTTGCCGAGGGCTTTATTGAGCCGCACTTCTTTGCCGGTTTCTCTGGCAGCCGCAAGTCCGTCCTGCCTGGTATCGCCAGCTACAAGACCATCATGTACAACCACAACGGTCAGTTTGTGAACGATTCCCATTCGCGTGCCGGCAACCTGTGCCACAACCACGTGAGCGAGGACATGTTTGCCGCTGCCGAGATGGCTCACCTTGCCTTTGTGCTCAACGTGGTGCTCAACGGCAAGCACGAGGTCATCGGCTCCTTTGCCGGCGACATCCACAAGGCGCACGAGGCTGGCTGCGAGTTCGTGAAGAGCCTTGCCGGCGTTGAGCCCGTCGAGTGCGAGATTGCCATTACCACCAACGGCGGCTACCCGCTCGACCAGAACATCTATCAGGCCGTGAAGGGCATGTGCTCTGCCGAGGCTACGCTTCCCGAGGGCGGCGTGATCATCGACGTCGCCGGCTGTGCCGACGGTCACGGTGGCGAGGGCTTCTATCACAACATCGCCGACAACGATCCGGCGGAGTTTGAGCGTGCCTGCATCGACCGTCCTAAGGACGAGACCCTGCCCGACCAGTGGACGAGCCAGATCTTTGCCCGCATCCTGGCGCATCACCCTGTGATCATGGTCACCGACCTGTGCGATCACCAGATGATCAAGGATATGCACATGACGCCGGTCAACACCCTCGATGAGGCGCTCAAGCTCGCCTTTGAGATGAAGGGTGCCGATGCCAAGGTGGCCGTCATTCCCGATGGCCTGGGCGTTGTCGTCGCACAGCACTAGTACGCGGCCTAAACGAATCGTTTATAACCGACAAGAAAGATAAGGTTTTATGCTTACCAAACTCCTCTGCGAATTCGGCGCAACGGCCCTCATGATCATCTTTGGCGTGGGCGTGCACTGCGATACCGTGCTTAAGGGTACCAAGTATCAGGGCTCCGGCCATATGTTTGCCATCACCACTTGGTCTTTTGGCATCTCGGTCTGCCTGTTTGTCTTTGGTGGCGCCGTGTGCATGAACCCGGCTATGGTGCTTGCCCAGTGCATCGTCGGTCTGGTGCCGTGGAGCAGCTGCATCCCCTTCATGATTGCCGATATGCTCGGCGGCTTTGCGGGTGCCGTGATCGCATGGTTGATGTATGCCGATGAGTTCAAGGCTTCCGATGGTGTCATCGATCCCATTGCTCAGCGCAACATCTTCTCGACCAACCCCACCACCGAGGGTACGAACTATGCCCGTAATTTCTTCTGCGAGGCTATCTGCACCTTTGTGTTCATCAGCGCCATCCTTGCTGCTGCTAACCGTGCTGGCGAGAACGTCCTGATGCTCGCTATCTGCGTCGGTCTGATCGTTTGGGCTGTTGGCATGGGCATGGGAGGTATCACTGGCTTCGCCATGAACCAGGCCCGTGACCTTGGTCCTCGCATGGCCTATCAGGTGCTGCCGATTCAGAACAAGGCTGACAACAACTGGAAGTACGGCCTGCTTGTTCCTGGCATCGCTCCGTTTGTCGGTGCCGCTCTGGCCGCGCTGTTTGTGCACGGTTTCTTGGGCATGTTCTAGTCTGAGGCTACATAGTTGTCCGCTGGCCGCATGGCTGTCTCTTATACACATCTCCGAGCCCACGAGACCGATCAGTATCTCGT
>UQVD01000045.1 GCA_900544385.1 uncultured Collinsella sp. | reverse complement strand
GCACCGACGTCACCGAGTTCAAGCAGCCCTGGGGCAAGGCCTACTTCGCGCCGGTGTACGACTTCGGCAGCAAGGAGATAGTCGCGTGGTCGACGTCGACCAGCCCGGACATGGCGCAGCAGGCCGAGCTGCTCGACCGGCTGCTGGCGAAGATGCCCGAGGGCGCGACGCCGGTGCTCCACAGCGACATGGGCTGGCAGTACCAGCACGCCGCATGGTGCGGGAGGCTGAGGGACGCCGGGATCGTCCAGAGCATGTCCAGAAAGGGCAACTGTATCGACAACGGCGCCACCGAGCAGGTCTTCGGCCACATGAAGGACGAGTTCTTCCGGGGAAGGACATGGCCCGACTTCGAGTCCTTCAAGGCGGACCTGGACGCGTACATCGCCCATTGGAACACGAGGCGGAGGCAGGTTAAACTGAAGGGGCTGACCCCGGAGGAGTTCCGGAACCAGCCCCTTGCGGCGTAGTTCTTATTTAAGACGTCCAAGTTTTGGGGTGCAGTTCAGAGATGCAACCGGGGCCGTTTTATTTATTGACCTTAATTTTGAATCAGGTGCTACCTGTCCCATTTTTTACGGCCAAAATAAGGGGTCCCTGCCTCGTGAATCAGACAAGGACCCCTCAAAATATGCTAAGTAATTGTTAGGTACCTAATAGCCTACATTTTCCCATTGGTTACTAACCCAACCTTGATTAATCTTGGGATTCTTCGTTACCTGAGCCGTACGCATGGCAACATCTTCTGTCATAACATCCATTTTCTTCTTGGATGTATCGACAATATCTTGCGCACTACGAAGCAAACGACCTCGAAGTTCATCGTCTGTCGCGATCTTATAGCCAGCAAAGGCACCAGCCGCGACAGTCGTCGCCAATGCAATCGCAGTTAAAATCCTATTCCTCATCTTGGCCTCCTTGATCAAACTGAATCATTTCGCCAAGAATACGAGAGAGCTCTTCCTCGTCTTTAAACTCAATCTCAATCTTATTCTTTCCACGCGAGCTCTTAACACGCACGTTGGTATTAAAAACCTGACGAAGCACGCGGGCAGCCTTTTTAAAAGACTGAGGCGTTGCAGGCCTCGGCGTCTTAGGTGTCTCTCCGGCAGAAAACAACGGAGCAAGATTTTCTGTCGCTCTTACGGAAAGGCCCTCTGCAACAACCTTCTCTGCAAGTCGAATTCGAGCGTCCTCATAGGGAACTGCAAGAATCGCACGTGCATGACCAGCAGTAAGTTTGCCCTCAAAAATCATCTGCTGAACAACTTCAGGGAGATCGAGAAGGCGCAGCGAGTTTGTAATTGCAGAGCGTGACTTGCTGACTGCCTTCGACAATGCCTCCTGGGTCATACCGCTGGCATCGATAAGCTGGCGATAGCCCTTAGCCTCTTCGACGGGATTCAGATCAGAACGCTGAAGGTTTTCGATCAGAGCAAGAGCCAGCATCTCTTCATCATTAACATCTTTAATGATGACAGGAAGCTCCTCAAGACCAGCAAGCTTTGACGCTTGGTAACGACGCTCACCAGCGATGATCTCATAGCCGTTTCCATGCTTGCGAACCAAAAGCGGCTGCAAGACGCCATGTTCTTGGATTGATTCGCTCAACTCACGAAGTTCAGTTTCGTTAAAGTGAATTCGCGGCTGATTAGGGTTGGGAACGATATCCTCAATAGGTAGTTTTGTTTCAGATGCGGCATTCGAAGCCGATGCAGCCGAACCACCGGTCTCATACTCGGCCTCTGAGACCAAAGCATTGAGTCCACGTCCCAATCCGCCACGTTTCTTTACACTAGGCACGCTTGATCACCTCTTTTGCAAGGTTCATATATGCTTTTGCACCCTTATTTTGAGGTGCATAGGTAATTACCGGTTCCCCAAAAGACGGAGCTTCGGAGATTTTAACCGTACGGGGAATCAACGTCTTAAATGCCTTATCACCAAAGTACGATTGAACCTCCTCAACAACCTGATTCGATAGAGAAGTACGCGAGTCATACATGGTCATAAGCACACCGTAGGTGTCTAAGCCCTTGTTCAGACGAGATTTGACCATCTTCATTGACTCAAGCAGCTTCGTAACGCCCTCGAGTGCGTAATACTCGCACTGGATCGGAATCAAAACGCTGTCTGCTGCGGTCAAAGCGTTGATAGTAAGCAGGCCGAGCGAAGGAGGGCAGTCAATGAAAATAAAATCGAACTCGTCCTGAATCGGCTCAAGCAAATCTTTGAGACGGGTTTCACGAGCAATTGCGCTTACGAGTTCAATTTCCGCGCCTGCAAGCTGAATTGTAGCCGGAACTACGAATACCTTTTTGCAATTTGTATCAAGAACAAGCGATTCTGCCGGCACATCATTCAACAATGCATCATAGATGCAGTGATCAAGGTCTTCTTTTTCAATTCCGAATCCACTGGTGCTGTTTCCCTGCGGATCAAAATCGACAATCAGTGTCTTACGACCCTGCTCACCCAGTGCTGCTGCAAGGTTTACAGCCGTCGTTGACTTACCGACGCCGCCTTTTTGATTGATGATTGCAATGATACGCGTGTCTTTTGCGCTCTTAGAACGCTTAACGTCGCGAAATCCCACGGTCCCTCCTGGTGTGTATTAAAGCTGTCAAACGGAGGATGTTTCACGTGAAACATTCCGAATCGATAGCAACTGCTATGTTTCACGTGAAACACTGCAAGCTGTTAGTATCCATTATGTTTCACGTGAAACATCTAGGCAAGCGGATTCTTCTTTGCCATGCCATTTGCACGAGGCAATGAAACGGATGCTGAATGACTCTTCTTAAGAACAATGAACTCCCTGTGACCCAAGCCTTCAGGCAAATCAATTGCGTCATTCAGAAGCAAAGTGAAGCCGCAAATCTTAGCTGCTGACATGCCGGAAGCAAGCTCCTCATCCGAAGGATTGCCCTTGGTGATAACAAATAGCCCTCCATCCTTCAGGTACGGAGCCGCATACTCAACAAGAATCGGTAGAGGGGCCAGTGCGCGGGCGGTTACAACGGAGAACTGCTTCTTATGGCTTCGAGCATATTCTTCAAGACGATCATGAACCGCATGAGCATGTTTCAATCCAAGAGCATGGACAAAGGAATTAACCGCATCAACCTTCTTGCCAACAGAGTCAATATAAGTAGCTTTACGATGCGTGGTTATGGTTAATGGAATACCAGGGAAGCCCGCACCTGTTCCCATATCGAGCAAAGCTCCCTCAGGAGCCTTATTGATATAGGGGAGCAAAACAAGTGAGTCGAGGATATGAAGTACGGCAGCATCTTCTACGTTAAGAATACGGGTGAGATTGGTTGTCTTATTTGTTTCTAGAACCAAATCCAAATGCTGGATACATTTCCTCAGCTCAATATCAGTTACGCTCAAGGAATATTCTTTGCAATAGGAAGTTAGGCGACTCAACATCTCGTCAGCCTGCTGATCGGTAAGTACAAACAACAGAAGCTCCTTTCTGACAAAAATCAGCGTATCGAGAACTTTTGACAAAAAAAGGGGACGTGGAAACCACGTCCCCCTAGCATAAGCTCGAGTAGATTATCGAGCAACAATCACCACATGGCGATCAGGGTCAGAACCCTCAGAATGAGTATCGACTGCATCGTTGCCACGAAGTGCAATGTGAACCAGTCGGCGCTCGTAGGCATTCATGGGCGGAAGCGAAACACTCTTATGAGTGCGGATGGCACGCTCGGCAGCAGACTGAGCCATGGAGGCGACCTTATCCTGACGGCGACTCTTGTATCCCTCGACGTCCACTACAACCGGATACCTAAAGCCAAGCTTGCGGCTCACCAGCAAAGAGAACATAACCTGAAGAGCATCAAGAGTGCGACCATGACGGCCAATGAGAACAGCAAGGTCGGGAGCCGTTACATCCAAAATCAGCTCACCCTCGTCGCCCTCATACTCATCGATAGGAGAGTTGGCGGCATCGAAGTGCGAAAGGATGGAACGCAGGATGGAAATCGCAACATCGGCAATGGTGTCGAGCTCCTCATCGGTCAGCTCTTCACCAGCCTTGTAGCGCTGTGCAATCTCGGGATAATCGCCCGCGACCTGCGGGGCAACCTCCTCAAGCATATCCTCGATGATCTCTTCAGACATAACGTACTCCAAAAGTTAGGTACCTAAATAAGATTGATATCCCACTACTTTTTCTTGTGCGGGCGCGGCTTCTTCTCGCGACGAGTGACCTCAACCTGCAGCGGAGCGTTCTTAAGACGCTCCTCCTCATCGGCCTTCGCCTTGTCGATGACCTTCTGCGTCACAAAAATCTGCTGGATAACCTGCCAAGCAGACGAGACGTCGTAGTACAGCAGAACACCAACGGGAAGGCTCCAGCCCATCCAAAGCATCATGACCGTCATGACAACGGCCATCATACGCATGCTCTGAGCCTGCTGGCCGGTCTGGTTGCGCGACATATAGAGCTGCGGAATCAGGGTCAGGACGGCAAACAGGATCAGGCAAACCAGCGCAGGCAGTGCAACCATAAAGCCATCGGCAAAGGAAGCGCTCGGCGTGGTGGTCAGGTCGGGCAGGATGTTGAAGAACGAGAACGTGCCGTCGTTAAAGTACTGCGGCAGGTTGCGCAGCAATGTAAACAGGGCGAACAGGATAGGCATCTGAATCAGCAGCGGCAGACAGCCAGCCATGGGGTTGAACTTGTTCTCGCTGTAGAACTTCTGCATCTCCTCGGCCTGACGCTGGGGATCGTCGGCATAGCGCTCCTGGATCTCGAGCATCTTGGGCTGCAGCACCTGCATGCGAGCCGTCGACTTGGTCGACTTGAGCATAAGCGGCGTCAGCAGCAGACGGATGATGACCACCAGGATCATGATGGACAGGCCCCAGTCGACCGCAAAGGTCTGGATGAGCTTGAGCAGCTCGAAAAGGATGTTAACGATCCAATCCCACATGTAAGTTTTCCTCCGATAGCGAGCGCCCGCTAGGGCACAGGGTCATAACCGCCGACGTGCAGGGGATTGCAGCGAGCGATGCGCCTCACAGCAAGCCAGCAGCCTCTCAAAACACCGTGCTTCTCAATCGCCTGGATGGCGTATTGCGAGCACGTTGGGTAATAAATGCAGGCGTCAGGCAATAAGGGCGAAATAACCTGTTGATATATGCGAATAGGAGCGATGGCAACACGTCGCAAAACGTGATTGCTCATCGCTCCTCCCCGGCAACGCCGGCGCGCTTCATAAGCGAACGCAACGCCTTGTCCATCTCCTGCGGCGAGGAAACCCTCGTCTTGGGAGTTGCAAACAAGATGATGTCATAACCCGCAACGGGAAATCCGCAGCTGCGGGCGGCCTCGCGCATCACACGCTTAGATCGGTTGCGCACGACGGCACAACCGAGTCGCTTAGCACCAACGAAGGCGACCCTTCCGGAGTCGCCTTCGCCAACCGATTCACATATGGTCATTCGAATCAGAGGGTGATTGAAACGACGCCCCTGACTGAACACATGCTCGAAATCTTGCCGAGACTTAATAGTCTTCATGCGAGATGTGTGTATCGCTGCTAGACAGTGAGACGCTTGCGGCCCTTGGCGCGACGACGGGCGAGCACGGCACGACCACCCTTAGTGGCCATACGGGCACGGAAGCCATGGGTCTTGGCACGCTTACGCTTATTAGGCTGATACGTACGCTTCATCTTAAGTTCCTCCTGCTGCATTTCGAGTGTCCGCGGGGACGCGGACGCAGATATAGACACGTGAGCTTGAAGATTGTAGGGAAATCAATGTTCAAATGTCAAGAAATCAAAGGTAAAAGGTTGCACAGTTCACACGGTTCCCCCATAAGCACAACCGAAATTTGCGCCTCATGGCAACCTTTCACGATATTTCATCGAGTTTTCAACAGGTCATGTTGGCAATGTTGAGAACTTTTCACCCGTTTTCCAAAGTTTTCAACAAGTTTTGAAAAGTTGTCGAAAGATGAGAAACGTTGCACGGTGAGCTACTATTTGTTCGAAACCTTTTGAAAGATTGCGAGCGGCATGTCTGACGACTTTTACACCATGGTCGATTCCGGAGACCCGGCACCCGACAACGAGCACATCACCGGCGTGCGCGAAGAGCGTGCGGAAGGCGAGCAGACGACCACGCAGGCGCCAAAAGCCATGTACGCCGCGCGCATCGCCGTCTATGACGACATGCTGTCGACACCGCGGGTGATCGTCATTGATCCGCAAGATGTCCGCACGTATTTGGAAGAGACGACCAACACCGTCTACCAGTGCATGAAAGAACAAGGTGGCCATATCTCGCTCATGGTCATCCGCGAGATTGTCGAAAACTTTATCCACGCACACTTTGCCGAGCCCATCATCTCGATTCTGGACGGCGGAGACACCATCCGCTTTGCTGACCAAGGACCCGGCATCGACGACAAGGAACGTGCTTTCGACTTTGGCGTTACCAGCGCAAACAGCAAGATGAAGCGCTATATCCGTGGAACCGGAGCAGGGTTTCCCATGGTGCAGGAGTATTTGGAAAACGCCGGCGGTGCCGTATCCATCGAGGACAACATGGGCAACGGCACCGTGGTTACGGTAAGCCTGAACCCTAAACGCGTGCAGGAAATCGAGCGTGCCGGCGGACGCGGCGCTGCCGTGCGGCCCGAGACGGAGCAGCCCACATATCCCCTGCCGGGAGCTTTTGCGCAGCAGCCCGTGGCAACGCAGCAGATGCAGCCCCCCGTGAGGCAGATGCAGCAGCCCGGAATGCTTCCCACACAAGAACCCCAGGCGGCATCTATGTCGATGCCGCCAAACATGCCAGAGGCCATGCCGCTGGCTGATCAGGATGCAGCAGCAATGCAGCAGGCGACGGGGGCGCCGGGTGGCCAGCAAATGGGCTATCAGCCGTACCAACAGGGATATCCATATCAGCAGATGCCGCCACTGGGGTATGGCCAGCAGTTCCCGCAGCAGTACCAGCAGGGATATCAGCAGCCGTACCAGCAGATGCCGCAGCAGCAGTACAACCCCTGGGCCCAGCAGACGCCTCCGCAGCCTTACCAACAGTGGCCTCAAAGTTTTCAACAGCAAATGCCGCCGACGCAGAGTTCTCAACAACCAGCAGCTCAAATGATATATCCTAATGCAGTAAATCAGTATGCACAGCCACAACCGGACGTGTTCGTAAGCGATCGCGGCAACGCCGCGCTGGGCTATCTGGCGCAAAATCAAGCGTGCGGCGCAACCGATCTTGCGAGGGCGTTTGGAAACTCGGCCCCCACTTGGTCACGCACGCTCAATGACTTGGCGCAGGCCGGCTTGGTCATCAAGCATGGCCAGAAATACCATCTGACCGAACTCGGCGCCGCTCGCGTGCGAGCTCAGAGCTAAAGAACGGGAGAGACAGTGGACGAGGAAGCAAGCATCATCCTGGGGGATGCCATCGCCTTTTGCCAGCGCGACGGCCAAGATGCACGCCTCATCAACATGCTGGGGCAATCGCGCGCCATAAGCCTGACCGAAGATACGCTCACGATCGAGGCCCCCTCGCGCTTTGCCATCGCGCAGCTCAAAAAGCATCAGCCGACTATTGAGGCCTATCTGGAAGAAATCGCCTTTGCACCGATTGCTCTCGACATCGTGGCACCGCAAGGCGCCGCGACGGAATCCGCTGCCGCCACGGCGCCCGCCACGGCTCCCGCTGCTTCCCCGGCGGTGCCGGCCTCCGCAGGCGATGTGCCGACAATCGAGCACCAGCACAGCGATGTTTCCCGTGAAACAATGGCACCGTTGACGAGCGCGGCGGCGACGTCAACGAACGCACCCGTCACGCACATGCCCATCGCTCACGACGCAGCGGCGGGCGCGGATTCGGGCATTGCAATCAAGAACACGCTCTCGGCCGACGATTTTCGTCGCATGATGAACCAGATGAAGGGCGGAGCGCCGACTAAATCCACGCAAGCTGCGGCCCCCGCTTCACCCATGCCAGCACCGACCGTGCCGGCCGAGCAGAATACGGATGGAGCCCCGCTCGCCGCGAACTCAAAATTTACCTTTGAGAACTTTGTCTACGGCCCCGAGAACAGCCATGCCTATCGCTCGGCACTCAAGTTTGCCGCCCTCGCGGACGAGCGCGGCACATGCACATCCCTGTTCATCTATGGCAAATCGGGGCTGGGCAAGACCCATCTGCTGCTCGCCATCAAAAACGAGCTCGCCGAGAAGTCGCCCGAGATCAAGGTCAAGTATGCCAACTCCCAGGCATATCTGGACGACCTGATGACCGAGTTCGACCGTCAAAAGAAGAGCAACGCCCCCATCATGCAGGCGTACCACGGCGTGGACGTGCTCATCATCGATGACATCCAAAACATCATCGGCAAGCGCGCGAGTGTGGACTACTTTTTCCAGCTCATGGACGAGTTCATCCGCAACAACAAGAAGGTCGTCATCGCGGCAGACCGCGCCCCCAAGGACCTGAGCATGGACGAGCGTCTGACCAGCCGCTTCAACGCCGGAATGCTCTGCCTGGTCGCAGAGCCCAGCTACGAGATGAAATACAAGATCTTGCAGCGCTATTACGAGAACACCATCGTCGCCGCTCCCGAGGCGGGCGACGACTCACTGCTGGCGGCCTATGGGGGCGACGGCGGGCACCTGACCGACGAGCACTTTAAACACATGGCCGAGGTCTCGGGCACCAACATCCGCGAACTCGAGAGCTTTTGTGAGCGCTGCGCCGGCGAGGCGGGCGACCGCGAGCGCGAGGGCGGAGAGCTCACCTTTGACGATATCGACGCCATCGCCAGCCAGTACTTCGACACATCGGCCAAAAAGATCAACGTCCAGACGGTTCAGTCCGTCATCGAAGAGCAGTACGGCGTGACACACGAGGAGCTCATCGGCCCGCGTCGCAACGCCAATATCGCCAAAGCACGCCATATCGCTATCTACCTGGCCATCGAGATGTGCGAAATGACGACCACGGCGGTGGGCGCCGAATTTGGCAACCGCAACCACTCGACCGTCAGCACGAGCTACAAAAAGGTCCAGAAGATGATCCAGGAAGACCGCACCGTCACCGAAGACCTCAAGTCGCTGCGCGATAAAATTACACTGCGCTCGTAGGGAAATAGAGACACCTGTTGAAAACTTGTCGAAACCACGGGCATAAGGTGTCTAAAACCCAACCCGCGGTGATGAAAAGTTTTGCGCAGGTTTTGAACGTGGAAAACCACCCCTGTTGCACACAGGCTGCTGTCGATTCTCTTTCTGGGTCTGACCTGCGTCTTTGGGAGTAATCAACAGTTTCGTCAGTGCTATTACTATTATTAAGATATTTATATCTATAGAAAGGTATTAAAAGATGAAGTTCACCGTCAGCCAGAGCTCGCTTACACAAGCCATCGGCGTCGTTATGAAGGGTGTCGCTTCGGCATCCACCCTTCCCATCCTGTCGGGCGTGCTCGTCAAGGCCCAAGACGGCATCTTGGAATTCCAGACCTCTAACTACACCATCTCGATCCGTCATCGCATCGCGGCGCATGTCGAAGAAGAGGGCGAGATGGTTATCCCCTGTAAGATGCTCTCCAATATCACCAAGACCCTCCCCGATGCCCCGGTCACCTTTGAGCTGTCCGAGCGCCAGGTGCTGATTGGTTGCGAGAAGAGCTCTTTCCGCCTGAACACGCTTGATGCTAATGACTTCCCCGAGTTTCCGGCCTATGCCATCGAGAGCGCCGTGGAACTGCCGACCGATATCTTGTCCGAGATGGTCGGCCGCGTGTGGCGCGTCACCTCGACCGACAAGGCCCGCCCCATCCTGGGTGGCGTGCACATGAAGGTCGAGAACAACACCGTGCGCCTGGTGGCGACCGATTCCTTCCGTTTGGCCGTGTGCGATACGCAGGTCGAGACCTCGACCCTCGAAGGCTCCTTTGAGCTCAACGTTCCGGCTGACGCCTTTAACGACGCACTGAACATCATGGACAGCCAGGCGACCATCATGATCGGGGCTACCGACACCCAGGTCGTCTTCGAGGCCGGCAACACCACCTACGTGTCGCGCCGCATCGAGGGCGTGTACCCCAACTACAAGCAGCTCATCCCCGATTCGTGCGTGACGAGCGTCAAGATCGACGTCGCCGCCTTTAACGCCGCCCTCAAGCGCGTGGCCGTTATCGCGAGCGCCAACCCCGCCGTCAAGTTCGAGATCGATGTCGAGAACGGGCAGATGGGCCTGTCCTCCATCTCCAATGACCAGGACCTTGCGCAGGAGACGATCGATGTCGAGGCCGAGGGCGAGTCGGGTACCATCGCCTTCAACTACCACTACATCTTCGGCTGCCTCAATGCCCTGTCCAAGGAGAAGGAGATCACGCTGGAGCTCAAGAGCTACTCGCAGGCGGGCATCTTCAAGTCCTACGACAAGATCAACTACCTGTACCTGGTCATGCCGGTTCGCATCTAGCGCTGCGCCATGACCATGTTCGCCCGCGATCTTTCCGTCGCGCACTACCGCAGTTTCGAGAGCTATCGTCTTGCCCTGGACGAGGGCGTGACGATACTTGCGGGACCCAACGCGGCGGGAAAGACCAATCTCATAGAGGCGCTGCAGCTGCTGACGAGCGGCGCCTCGTTTAGGCATCCGACCGCAGCCGAGCTCGTCCATGATGGCGTGGGCTCGTGCAAGATCGAGCTGAGACTCGAGGGCGACGGCCGCGTACTTGATATGGGATTGAGCGCGGAGGACGGTAAACGCTCGTTTAGCCGCAACGGCAAGAGATGCTCTGCCGCCGGTGTGCGCGGGGTTCTGCCGAGCGTGCTGTTTTGCCCCGACCATCTGGACATGGTTAAGCGAGGCGCCAGTGTGCGCCGCGCCGCCCTCGACGACTTTGGCATGCAACTGAGCGCACGCTATGCCGATCTTGCGAGCACCTATGGTCGCTGCGTGACCCAGCGTAACGCCTTGCTCAAGGAGGCCTGGTGCTGCCGCGAGATGCTCGGCGCGTGGAACGATTCGATTGCCCGCGCGGGCGCGGCTCTGCTCGTGCACCGGTTGGCCCTGCTCGACCGGCTGGCGGGCCATGTGCGTACTGCCTACGGGCAAGTGGCGTCCGGTGAAGCCGCCAACGTGTCCTATGCGTCCACGCTGGGGGATTTGCCCCAGGTCGATGATCGCGAAGAGCTGAAGGGCTGGGCGTACGAGCGCATGCTGGCTGCCCTTGATGAGCACGCCGACGAGGAAATTCGCCGCGGCGTGACGTTGGTGGGACCGCATCGCGACGAGATTGAATTTACCGTGGCGGGTCGCTCCGCCCGTTCATTTGCCAGCCAAGGTCAGCAGCGAACGTTGGTTCTGGCCTGGAAGGTGGCGGAGGTGGCCGTGGCTCGCGATGTCCTGGGCACCGCCCCACTGCTGCTTTTGGACGACGTGATGAGCGAACTCGACGGCGAACGCCGCGGTGCTTTCCTGCGGCTGATCGGCGATGATATCCAGACGGTCATAACCACGACCAACCTGGGGTACTTTACCGATGACCTGCTTGATCGAGCCAAGGTGGTGAGCATGGGTGAGACGTGCTAATTACGAGCGCGAGAGCGAAACGGTCGCCTTCAGTGGCTTTTTGAACGCAGAGCGCCAGCGCATCCTGGCGGCTGCGACCCCTGAGCGCCGTGCGCAGATGGAGGCCGCCGAGGAGTCGCGCGCGGTCTATCGCGCGTGGAACGCGGTGTGCTCGGGCACGCGCGAGGGGCGGCATGTGACGGGCCTGCGCTACCTGCCCGAGTCCAATGAGCTGCTGGTATATCTCGACTCGCCCTCGTGGACGCAGGAAATGACGTTGTTGCGCGAGATCATCCGCGCGCGCATGGAGCGCGCCGGTGCGCATGTGGATGGCCTGGTGTTCAAAACCACCGCGCCTGGTCACACGCCGCCCGCCGCCAAGGAGCGCCTTCGCCCAGCGGCGACCGAGCGCCCGCCGGCCCCACACGCCGACCTCAGCGATGCCGAGCGCACCGAGATTGAGCGCCAAGTGGCGCCCATCGAAGACCAAAAACTGCGCGAGGCCCTCGAGAACGCCATGAGAGCCAGTGCCGAGTGGGCCAAGGGCGTGCAAAGCAAAAAAGAGCCTTAAATCGCATCTGGTGGCCTTGTAGAGCCAAATACCCTCGTTCCCGAGGGTATTTTTTTACGATAAACTAGTAAGGCTGTACACATTTTCTTGACTGAAGGAGGACGTGTGGCAAACGAAAACGATTACGATGGCGGCGAGATTAAGATTCTCGAAGGTCTCGAGGCCGTTCGTAAGCGCCCGGGCATGTATATCGGCTCGACGAGCGCCAGCGGTCTGCATCACCTGGTGTGGGAGATCGTTGACAACTCCGTCGACGAGGCCATGGCCGGTTTCTGCACCGAGATCCAGGTGACGGTCCACGCCGACAACTCCATCACGGTCGTCGACAACGGGCGCGGTATCCCCGTCGACGAGCACCCTGTTAAAAAGATCCCGACGCTCGAGGTTGTCATGACGATTTTGCACGCCGGCGGTAAGTTCGATAATTCGGCCTATAAGGTCTCGGGCGGCCTGCACGGCGTTGGCATCTCCGTCGTCAACGCACTGTCCAAGCGCGTGGTCGTTCAGGTTCGTCGCGACGGCAACACCTACGAGATGGAGTTCTCGCGCGGCAAGACCGTCAAGAAGATGGAGGTCGTGGGCACCTCGGATTCGACGGGCACCACCGTCACCTTCTGGCCCGACGACGAGATCTTCGAGACCTGCATCTACGATTTCGATACGCTGCACAACCGTCTGCAGGAGACGGCGTTCCTCAATAAGAACCTCAAAATCGTGCTGACTGACGAGCGCGAGTCTACTCCCCACGTGGAGGAGTTTTGCTACGAGGGCGGCATCATCGACTTCGTCAAGTTCCTTAACGAGGGCAAGGACGTCCCCGAGGCCTTTAAGGAGCCTATCTACATCGAGGGCAAATCGGACCCGGACGCACCTGTGGCCAAGATGGGCGAGGTTGAGGTTTCCCTGCAGTGGAATAGCGGCTACGGCGAGAACGTCATGTCGTTTGCCAACGACATCTACACCCCCGAGGGCGGCATGCACCTTGAGGGCTTCCGCACCGCGCTCACCCGCGTGATCAACGACTATGCGCGCAAGCAGAACCTGCTCAAGGAAAAAGACGCCAATCTGACCGGCGATGATGTGCGCGAGGGCCTTTCGGCCGTTATCTCGGTCAAGCTGCCCGATCCGCAGTTTGAGGGCCAGACCAAGGCAAAGCTCGGCAGCTCCTATATGCGAGCGCTCACGCTCAAGATTGTGACCGACGGCCTTGTCGATTACCTCGAGGAGCATCCCAAGCCCGCTCGCGAGATCGTCAAGAAGGCGCAACAGGCCTGCAAGGCGCGCAATGCCGCCCGCAAGGCGCGCGAGGCGACCCGCCGCAAGAGCCTGCTCGAGACGGCGTCCCTGCCCGGTAAGCTCGCTGACTGCTCGGTGCGCGATGCCGAGCTGACCGAGCTCTTCATCGTAGAGGGCGACTCGGCAGGCGGTTCGGCCAAGGACGGCCGTCGCCGAGACATCCAGGCGATTCTGCCCCTGCGCGGCAAGATTTTGAACGTCGAACGCGTTGGTGACCATCGCGCGTTCTCGAGTGACACCATTCAGTCGCTGATTACCGCGATCGGCTGCGGCGTCACGACGAGTGCCGGCGACGGCGGCGACTTCGATATCACCAAGGCGCGCTACCACAAGATCATCATCATGACCGATGCAGACGTCGACGGTGCGCATATCCGCATCCTGCTGCTGACGTTCTTCTACAAGTACATGCGTCCGCTGATCGATGCCGGCTACGTCTATGTTGCCTGCCCGCCCATCTTTGGCATTAAGGTGCGCAACAAGATCCACTACGTGTATCCCAACGGCCGCCAGCCCGAAGACGAGATCCTGCGCGACACCATCCAGAGCCTGGGCCTGAACCCCGACGATAACGACGAGGACGGCAAGGCCAAGGACGGCAAGATCACCAAAAAGCGCAAGGGCTATACCGTCCAGCGCTACAAGGGCCTGGGCGAGATGGACCCCAAGCAGCTTGCCTCGACGACGATGGACCCCAAGACCCGCATCCTGCAGCGCGTGTCGATCGAGGACGCCGTGGTGGCGGACCGCGCCGTGCGAGAGCTCATGGGTTCCGAGGTCGGCTATCGCCGCGAGTACATTGAAAAACATGCGCATGACGCGCGTTTCCTTGACGCTTAAGAGGAGGTAACGTGGCAGACGATATCAACAACAACGAGGGTATGGGCGAGGCCGGCGATGCCGGTATGCCCGACGATCTGAAGCGCCTGCTTGCCCGTGCTGAGCAGGGCGAGGACGGCGACCCGGACGCCTATAACCCCGATGCCGATGATGATGAGGAAGAAGACGACGCCGAGCTCGAGGAGAGCTTTGGCGAAGTCGACCGTGGCGCCTCGGCCGGCGAGGATATCAACGGCGGCCAGCTCCAGATTTCGGAGTTTGGCCGCGAGATGAAGCAGTCGTTCATCGAGTATTCGATGTCGGTTATCACGGCGCGTGCCCTGCCGGACGTGCGCGACGGCTTAAAGCCGGTGCACCGCCGCATCCTGTACGCGATGAACGAGAGCGGCATCTACCCCAACCGCCCACATAAGAAGTCGGCCTGGACGGTCGGCGAAGTTATCGGTAAGTACCACCCGCATGGCGACTTCGCGGTCTATGAGGCCATGGTCCGCCTGGCGCAGTGGTTCTCCATGCGCACGCCGCTCATCGACGGTCACGGCAACTTCGGCAACATCGACGGCGACGGCGCCGCTGCCATGCGTTACACCGAGAGCCGCCTGGCAAAGCCCGCCATGGAACTGTTGCGTGACTTGCAGAAGGATACCGTCGACTGGCAGCCCAACTACGACGAATCGCTCGCCGAGCCCGTGGCGCTGCCTGCGCGCTTCCCCAACCTGCTGGTCAACGGCAGCCAAGGCATCGCCGTCGGCATGGCCACCAACATCGCTCCGCATAACCTCACCGAGGCGATCGAGGCCACCTGCTACCTGATCGACAACCCCGACGCCACCGTCGACGAGCTCATGCAGATCATGCCCGGTCCGGACTTCCCCACCGGCGCCATCATCATGGGCAGCGCCGGCATTAAGCAGAGCTACGAGACCGGCCGCGGCTCCATTACCGTGCGTGCCAAGGCACATGTGGAGTCCACCAAGACCGGCCGCAGCCGCCTGGTCTTTACCGAGATTCCCTACATGGTCAACAAGGGCACCCTGCAGGAGAAGATCGCCCAGCTCGTCAACGACAAGCGCATCGAGGGCATCTCGGATATGCGCGATGAGTCCAACCAGAAGGGCATCCGTCTGGTCATCGAGCTCAAGAAGGGCGTCATTCCGCAGGTCGTGCTCAACAACCTGTATAAGTACACCTCGCTGCAGACGACCTTTGGCGCCAACAACCTGGCGCTTGTCAACGGCGTTCCCAAATGCCTGAGCCTGCGCGAGATGCTGCAGCACTACATCGACCACCAGGTCGACGTAGTTACCCGCCGCACCCGCTTCGACCTTAAGAAGGCCCAGGCCCGCGCGCATATCCTCGAGGGTTACCTGATGGCCCTTGACCATATCGACGAGGTCATTAGCATCATACGCTCCTCGCAGACCGACTCCGAGGCCAGCAGCCGCCTGATTGAGCGCTTTGGCTTTACGCCCGAGCAGACCACGGCCATCCTCGAGATGAAGCTGCGCCGCCTGACCGGCCTGGAGCGCGACAAGATCCAAGAAGAGTTGGACGGCCTGCGCCGCGCCATCGCCTACTACGAGGACCTGCTGGCGCACGAGGAGAAGATTCTGGGCGTCATCAAGGAAGAGATGCGCGAGATCTCCAAGAAGTTTGGCGACAAGCGCCGCACCGAGATCAGCCAGGTTGAGAAGGACCTGGATGTCGAGGACCTCATCGCCGACGAGGACATGGTCGTGACCATCACCCACACCGGCTACGTTAAGCGTATCCCGGTGGCCGCCTACCGCGCCCAGAAGCGCGGCGGCAAGGGCGTGTCGGGCGTCAATCTCAAAGAGGACGACGTTATCGATGAGATGTTCATCGCGTCCACGCACGAGTACGTGCTGTTCTTCTCGAGCAAGGGCAAGGTCTATCGCCTGAAGGTGCACGAGCTGCCGGTGGGTACGCGCCAGGCGCGCGGTACCGCGATCGTAAACCTGCTGCCCTTCGAGGAGGGCGAGAAGATCGCGAGCGTCATCAGCTGCCGCGATTTCCCGGCCGACGAGTACCTGATGTTTGCCACCAAGAACGGCATGGTCAAGAAGACCGTGATGAGTGCTTACGATCGTAGCCGCCGTGATGGCCTGATTGCTATCAACCTGCGTGACGACGACGCGCTGCTGAACGTGCGCCGCGTGCGCGAGGGCGACAAGATTATCCTGGCCACCACCGCGGGCAAGGCGATCATGTTCTCCGAGGAGCAGGTGCGCGCCACCGGCCGCGATACCAGCGGCGTTCGCGGTATCGGTATGAAGGACGGCGTGAGCGTTCTGGGCATGGAGGTCACTAACGGCAACGGCGATCTGTTCGTCATCACCGAGCGCGGCTACGGCAAGCGCACGCCGGTCGCGGACTACCCGGAGCAGAATCGCGGCGGCCAGGGCGTCTACACCATTCAAATGACCGAGCGTAAGGGTAACCTCGCGGCCATGAAGACGGTGGGCCCGCAGCACGAGCTGTTCATCGTGACGGAGGGCGCGACGGTCATTCGCGTCAAGACCGACGAGATCAGCCAGACCGGCCGCGCCACCCAGGGCGTCAAGATGATGACCGTCGACGACAACGACCGCGTATGCGCTGTCGCCCGCATGACGGCAGCCAAGGAAAAGCCCGAAGGCGAAGCCACAGAAAACGGCTCTGCTTCCGAAGAAACCCCTGTCGATCTAGGCGACGGCAACGACATGCCAGAAGATCTCCTCGACGAGTAAGAGGCCCTAGCTGGTAGAAAATATCAGACCCCATATATCGGCGGTCGGCGCACTGCGCGCCGACCGCTTTTTTGAAAACCTTGGGACCCCATGGTCGCTGGGCTGGCGAGGTGGTTTTGGTTTGTCGCGAGTTCCGCACGCAAAGAAGGCCACTTAATGTGGCCTTCGTCTTGC
>UQVD01000044.1 GCA_900544385.1 uncultured Collinsella sp. | reverse complement strand
CTGGTCATGCCGCCGAAGTTGAAAGGCAGATTGCCGCTCTGGCGGGTTTGCAGCGCCGAGCCGTTACGGCGTTTGGTAAAACGCCGTAACTAAAAACGGTTGCCGCGGAAGCCGCCGCCGTTGCGGCCGCCACGATCGCCACCGCGACCGCCGCGGTCGCCGCCACGGCCACCACGATCGCCAAAGCCGCCGCGACCGCCACGGTCGCCGCCACGGCCACCACGGTCGTCACGGCCGCCACGAGGACCGCGATCCTCGTCCAGGCCCATGGCGACGAGCGGAGCGATAACCTTATCGAGAGCGGCCATCAGCTCGGTGGCCTCCTCGTAAGAAAGCTCGGGCAGGAGCTTCTCCTTCTTGTTGGCAAGCTCGACCAGGCCCTCAGCGGCATCCTCGGCAGCGAAGACAACGATCTTGCGCATATCGCCCTCGGCGTCGTCGATGCGGCCGACCAGATCGGCAG
Source organism: uncultured Collinsella sp. (assembly GCA_900544385.1). Lineage (GTDB taxonomy): Bacteria > Actinomycetota > Coriobacteriia > Coriobacteriales > Coriobacteriaceae > Collinsella. The sequence goes on along the minus strand of UQVD01000044.1, from coordinate 17,047 downwards.
CCTCGGCCTCGGCCATCAGGCCATCGAGCTCACGGAGGCGCATGCCCAGCAGGTCGGACATTTCCTTCTGCTCCATCTTGGGCTTGAGGTCAAGAAGCTTGATGGCGCGCTCGATGTTCGCCATACGCTCGGCCTTGGCCTCCTCCTCCTTGGAAATAGCAAAGCGACGGCTACGCAGCAGGCGGGCGGCCTTCTGCATCTTGTCCATCAGCTCTTCGTCATCGTAATCAACGGCGGCCTCGACAACCTCGGCCTCCTCCTCGGCGGAAACCTCGTCAGCAGCCTCAACCTCGGCAGCTTCGGTCTCCACGGTCTCGACTGCCTCGACCTCGGCAGCCATGGTCTCGTTCTCGGTCTCGTTCATGATCTCTTCGTTCTCGGACATGAGACTCCTTCTTGGCTCTCTCGGGCATCATCGCCCCATTCGCGGGGCCCGTCGCGCACTCTTTGCGCTTTAAACATTCATGCCTCTCGGCAAAACGTCCATTAGTTTATGGTGTCGCCATCCAATCTAGCTGCAGAATCTATGTGCACACATTAATGCGACATGTGCGACTCGCGACGAGCGTACACCAGCGACGCCACGAACCCGACCACGGCAATTACAGCCGCCACACGCACGGCAGCTGCAAATCCAATCGCCTGGGCAACGTCCGTCGCAGCGCCAGCGGCGTCGGCGGTCGCCGCAGAACTCGAGAGCAGGCCGATAAACAGCGACGGGCCAAACGATGCGGCAATCATGTTCCACGTGTTGAGCAATGCCGTTCCGTGAGGATGTTCAGCGGCAGGCAGCGTCTCCAAGCCGGCCGTCTGCGAGGGGCTCAGCACCAAACCGACTCCGGCATACACTGCAACGGTCAGTGCCACGACAACGCCGATGTTCATGCTTGCCGCCGTCATCGAGATTGCAGTCTGCCCCACGGCAATCAGGGCAAAGCCGACCGGCAGCAGCGGCCATGCGCCACGGGCGTCCATCACGCGTCCGCCCACAATCGAGGTCACGGCGTTGCAGGCAATTGCCGGCAAAATGAGCAGGCCCGCAACAAGTGCGGTCATGCCGTATGCGCCCTCAAAATAGAGCGGCAACAAAACACTCATCGAGAACGTTGTCATCATCGACACCACCACAAGCAGGCACGCAGGCCAAAAACGAACGCTCGCCATGGAACGCACGTTAAGCACCGGATGCTCGAGTTTGAGCTGACGGGCCGCAAACAGGCCGAGTAGCACAATGGCGGCGAAAAGAGCCACGATGCCGGCAATCAGATTGGTCGAGAACTCGCCTACGGAATACACAAATGCCGTAATGCCGGCGGCGAGCAAAACAACCGACAGAATATCAAGCGTGGTGCTCGAGCGCTCTCCGACATTCTGAACAAGCTTAACGCCCGCCGCAGCGACCACAATGCCGCCCACCAGCGGCACTACGAACACCGCCCTCCAGCCGAACAACGTGCACATAAGACCGCTGATTACGGGTCCAAACGCCGGCCCCAGCGTAATGCAGGCACCGCCCAGGCTAAGATACAGACCGAGCTTCTCGCGCGGGGCGCAAGACAACACCACGTTCATCATGAGCGGGAACAAGATGCCCGATCCCGCAGCCTGCAAAATACGACTTGGCAGCAAAACGCTAAACGACGGAGCGATCAGACACAGGACTTCGCCGGCGACCATACATCCGCATGCGAAAAACAACAGCTTGCGCGTCGAGAAACGGCCGGACAGGAAGGCCATGATGGCCGTAAAGATCGACGTCACGATCATGTAGCCCGAAACGAGCCACTGCGCCGTGGTGGCACTCACCGAAAAGGCCGCCATAATGTCGTGCAACGCCACGTTAATGATGTTCTCGTTAAACGCGGCAACAAAGGCTGCAATATACATTACGACGAGAATCGCCGCAGTGGCCGATGGCGCTACTTGAACTTGTTGCTGAGATTTGCTCCCCATGCATTTCCTTCCTCTTGGAACGACAGTCGCATCGCCCCAGAGGAACAGTCCAGGGCGAAAATGAGCCCTAGACTTACGCCAGACGCCGTACACGACGAATCTGGCAACATGGTCCAACGTCGAAAGATTGTAACGCGGACGCACAGCTTTCCTTCCGCGCTATTATTAAAAGTCCACGAAAGCATAAGACATGAGGAGCCCGCCATGATTAAGCCCATCATGAAATCCGAGTTCTTTTTGCGCCTGCCTTCCGAAGACGCGGGACCCGACGATGCCGCGACCGGGCAGGACCTCCTGGATACGCTCCACGAGCATGAGCACGAGTGCGTGGGCCTCGCCGCCAACATGATCGGCGTGCGCAAACGCATCATCTGCGTAAAGGACGGCAACAGGGCGCTCCTGATGTACAACCCTCAAATTCTTGAGCAGGTCAATGCCTATCAGACGAGCGAAGGATGCCTCTCGCTGATCGGCGAGCGTCCCTGTACCCGCTATCGTCGCATTAAGGTGGAGTATTTGGACGAGAACTTCGTTCACCGCATCAAAAACTTCTCGGGCTACACCGCCGAAATCATCCAGCACGAAATCGACCACTGCAACGGCGTCGTGGTTTAGGCCACCCGCCAAAATGAGGGTACCGGAGGCCTCCCTATGGATATCAGCCGCTTTGGCGAATTCGCCATCTTAGCGCAGTCACGCACGTTTCTTGATGCGGCGGAACTGCTTTTCATGTCGCAATCAACCCTCTCCAAGCACATCATGGCAATGGAGCATGAACTCGGCTGCAAGCTCATCGATCGAAGCCAGCGCCACGTAACACTCACCGCGCAAGGTGAAGCGCTCCTCCCCTATGCGCAAAAAATTGCGACGCTTCAGCATCGCTATCTTGCCGCCATTCAAATAGGTGCAGGTGAGCCGCTCGAGCACCTCACCGTAGGTTCAATCCCCATTATGGCCCCTTATGGGATTACGGACGCCGTCATCGATTTTCAGCAGGCGAACCCCTCATATTCTGTCGAGCTCATCGAAGGCGAGGGCGACACACTCAAGCGCATGCTCCTACACGAGGACATTGACCTGGCCTTCATCCGTGACAGCGGCGCCATCGAGCCGGAGTTCAAAAAGATTCCCTTTACGACCGACCGGCTCGTGGCCGTCCTTCCGCTCGACCATCCACTCGCCGAACGTGACACCGTCGAGATAGACGACCTTATCGACGAGAATTTCCTCATGCTTCCCCAAGGCTCGTTCGTAAGCGAGCTCGTCCTTTCCATTTGCCGCGAAGCTGGATTTGGCCCACGTGTTACGTTCACCGGCAAACGAGCCGAGAACATCATCTCTCTTGTCGCACGCGGCGCCGGTGTCTCATTCCTCATGCGCAAGCCGGCGGAATCGCTTGCCAGCGGAAAGGTAGCCCTGGTGCCGCTTGAGCCCGCGACGACCTCCGAGGTCAGGCTCTACCTCAAGCGGAACGCCGCGCACTCGCAGGCGGTCGTCTCGTTCATCGGCTTCCTCCCCTACCGTCAGCTCCTGCAGGGCGACCGTACATCTTCCACCGCGGCACGACCGTCATAATCCCCGCTGCTCCACAACCGCAGACCTGTGTCCGCAAACACGCTGACAACGGCACAAAACACAAATATGCCTCGGGCGGCACGTCGCCGTCCGAGGCATATTTAGTTAAAGTGCGCAGACAGACTAGTCCACCGAGATGTTGAGCGCCTTACCGCCCTCGTCCTTCCTGGTACCGATCACCATAGCGGCGACAAGAGCCAGAACGAAAGCGACCACACCGGAGATGACAAGGCCGATAAAGCCCGTGTCGATGCCGGCAGGGTTAATAAAGCTCGGGAAACCGAGCGGGCCGGAGGCGCCGAAGGCATAGAGCTTGGCACCCATGAGGCCGGCAATGGCGCCGCCTACACCAGCGGAAATAAAGGTTGCCCACATAAGGCGCTTACGCGGCAGCAAGATGGCGTAAAGCGCAGGCTCGTTGACACCAAAAATCGAAGAGACAAGGGCGGGAATGTTGACGGCAGCATTTTCCTCGGAGTCCTTGGTTCGGATGATCATGCCAAGCACAGCGCCGGCGATGGCACAACCGCCTGCATACACGAGCGGGTTAATGAGGTCATAGCCGTAGGTTGCGACATCGAGGAACCACAGCGGGATGATACCCCAGTGCAGGCCGAACATGACGAGCAGGCTCCAGAACGTGCCGATGACGAAGCCGGCGATGGCGGGTTGGAAGTTGATGAGCATCAGAATGATCTGGGCAACGATGTTGGAGAGGACCGTCATGACTGGACCGACCACAAGCAGGCCAAGGATGCCGCAAATGAGGAGCGTCAGGATGTTGGAGAAGAACGAGCTCACAAGCGCGGGCAGCGCGTTAGAAAGGGCCTTGTGCACCTTGGAGGCAATCCAGACGATAAAGATCGCAGGCAGAATCGTCGATGAGTAATTCTGCATGATCAGCGGGATGCCAAAAATATCACCGTAGACATTGGACTCGAAGACCGTACCGGCGCCGAGCGTGTAGAGCGGATCTCCGCCCATAAGGGCAACGAGCGTCGGGTAGACGAGGATACCGCCGAGCGCCATTCCCATAACGGGCTTAAGTCCGAACTTCTTGGCCGACGTCCAGCCAATGATTAGCGGAAAGTAATAGAAGACCGAATCTCCGATTGCCGAGAGCGTCACATACGTATTGCTGTCCTTGGCAAGCCAACCGGCAACCGTGCAGAGCGCGAGCATCGACTTGATAAAGCCACCGGCCATAAGCACGCCAAGAACCGGTTGCAGAATCTCGGAGATGATGGCCAGCAGACGCGAGAATGGATCGCCCTTTTTGACGTCGTCGCCTTCATCGATATCGAGTGCGGGTTTGGAGTCGAACCCGCCAATCTGAACAAGGTCGTTGTAGACGGCCTCGACAGTGGCACCAATCACGACCTGATACTGTCCGCCGGCCTGGATGACGTCAACGACGCCCTTCGTCGCCTTAAGCTCATTGGTCTGGGCGAGCGATTCATCCTTGAGGTGGAAGCGGAGACGCGTAATGCAGTGGCTCACGTCTAACACATTGTCTCGACCACCGACCTTTGTGATGATTTCATCGCAAAGCTTCTGGTATTTCATGGAATTCTCCTTTTTCTGAGCGGGGTATAGCATCGATTTCATGCCTCCGTAGTCGACGTGGGAGGGCAAGGAATCCGCTTCCCCCTTTGAAATCCGCGGACGCACGTACGCCCGGGATGGGAAACGGCAGAGAAGATGGAAGATGCCGATCACATGGCAGGGAGCCTCATTGGCCCATGTCACGCAATCAGGTCTACAGACGCGAATCTGCTGCGCCGAGAAGTCTCGTCGTCTGGCAGAACTTGTCACACAGACGTTCCGGTTCGCCCTGGGGAATCTGAGTACGCTCGGTCTCAAAGGAGAGGCCGTACTCGCGTGCCGGAAGGAAATACTCGAAATAGCCGTTGGTGTAACCGCAAACTATTCCCTCAACCGGGCATTCGTGCTTCATGCGAATACCCAGGTCGCTGCCGAGCTCACTCGGGAACACAAAGAGATGCAGGCCGCCCAAACTGATGACGGCACACTTAAGCGTGAGCGAAAAGTCGTCATGGGCAACGGTGTGATAGAACGTCTGAGGCTCAATGCGATCGAGAATGACCTCGCGATCGAGCTTGATCTGGGAAATCGCCTCGGCAAGACCGGTCGAAACACGCTCGACCTCGGGAATGCCGCGTCCCTGGCGAAAATTGCGGTCGCTACAGTCGCCAGCAGCACCGACGACCATGGCCGGATAGTAACCAAGACTCTGAGCGAGCTTTTTACCGGTAAGGCCGGCAAGCTCACTCGTGAGCTCCGTACAGTCGGGCCCGACGCAAGCGGAATGCACCGCCCAGTTCACAAAGCCCGCAAATGGCTTGCCTTCGGTATCGAAGAACGATACGACAATGACCTCATTGTCGGCGAGTTCACCTGGGATGATGCGGTTGTCGTAGAAACCGGTGATGACCTGCTTGCCCAAGCGACAAATCGCGGGCTGTGCGTTGGCGCGGCACTCCTCAAAGCATTGGCAAATGGCATCGAGGAACCAGCGGTAGTAGTTCTCGTCGAATTTTCCCGTCCACCAGCTGCGGTGGTAAGCGACGATTGAAGTATGGTCGTGCGTCGCCGAGAGCAGAACGCAATCACGGTCAATGCCGTAGCGCTCGGCGAGCATTGTCTTGACTTCCTCGGCCATGCTTTCCTCGAACTCGAGGACATCGGCATTAAAGAGAAACACTTCACGTTCGCCTTGCTGGAAGAGGATGGCGTTGGCGAAGACGTCGTCATGGACGCCCGTCGCAGGTTCAAGACGGTTGGGAAGATTGCGGTAGCCAATCAGGTAGATGTCGCCCTGTGGGGTAATTTTGCGGCGCGCGTGTCCAATGTTCATGCACGTTCTCCTTCTGTGTCACGCCGCATTCAAGGCGGCAATGATGATTTCGACGAGGCGCTCATGGGATCCGGCGGCAAAACCGGAGTTCATAGCCTCATAGGTGATTTTTTCGTACGCGTCGGGAGCCGGTAGGTACTTCTGTCCGCCGTTGACGAGCGTGGCAAAGAACACAGAGCCGGACCGGGCGGCGCGCACAGTGGCGCCGAATGCACTCGAGACCTCGGGTTGTACGCCGACAAGCTCGACGTTTCCCAGCCGGAGCAGATAGACCCTCGTGCGCTGCTCGCCAGCGGCATGAAACTCATACGTTCGGTGCGGGGCCAAAGAGTGAAAATCGGCGCGTGTCTGAGCGGGCAGGAGAACGTCGACCGTGCGGGCATCGATGCCGGTAGCGTCATCCTCACGCGCCATGCGAGCGGCCTCGACTAAAGCATCGCCCAAGGCCTGCCCCTGCTGGTGCAGCATGCGGTATCCGTCCTCATGGGCATCGACCATCTGCTTAACGCCGGCCGCATCGAACATGACGTTCATGGCGCGCTCCGCCGGACCTTGGTCGCCCGCGGCGCCTGGCAGCAACAGGGCAACGCCGCCCAGCTCGCGCTCGAGTGACATGGCGGCAAAACCAAAGAGGTCTCCGCTCGCCATGCGCCTCCCCTCGGAGTCGCGCGACCCGTCGAGCACGGAGGACTGAACGTCCGCCGTCGCGAGCACGGCAACATACTCGCCCCCGGCATCCCTTATGGCGAGTACGGGCATCGTGTGGTCGGCAAACCCCCTGGGATTCGAGCCCAACCACCAGCCGGCAGGCGTCTCAATGTCGCGATTAACGTTCACGGGGCATTCGCCCTCCACAGTGGCGAGAGTGACGGAGCGAATGCCCGCAACAGCGCGCTCGACAGCCGTGCGGGCGGCAGCGACGAGCGCTGCGCGATAGCGCTCGTTGCGATTGCGAGTAGCATCGTCGACAAGATGCCCGGGAGTGCGGACGTGAGGCATGGAAAACGTGTGGGTAGGAACCACCCAAGAATAAGCACCGCTGCAATTGGCGGCATTCTCAACAACCTCACGCAGATCGGCGAGTAGAGCCGGAGCGATCGAGGTGACCTCAAGCGAAAGGACGCAGGCGCGTCGCCCCGTCCCCTCGATGATAAGGGCACGGGCGAAGACCTCATGACGGAGTTCGTCGAAACCGTCGAACGGCAACACGTCCCCAAGATCGATGGCCACACGAGCGGCCCCAGCCCTCATCTCTCCTTCGTCCATGGCAGATACTCCCCTCTGATTGCCGCTCACTCGACACCGTACAGTTGCTGCGCCGTACCGCCAAGCACAAGGTCGCTGTCTGTATCGCTCAGATTTGCAGCGCGAACGCAGGCGACACCCTCGGTGAGCCACTCGCGTTTAACGGGATAGCTCGTGCCAAAAACAATATGGTCTGCACCCAGCACGTCAACCGCGCAGGCGAGGAGTGTCTTGCCCCAAGGCTGGGCATGGGACATGTCGAAATAGATGTTGTTCTCGAGGCGCCTGGAAACGGTCTCGGTATCGACCTGAAAACGGCCAGAAGCATCAGGGCGCTTGGGACCATGAGGCAGCAGCATCTCCTTGAACGCAAAGTATGCGCCGCCGAGCATGGAGTGGACCATCTTGATATTGGGGTAGCGCTCAAAGAAATCACCAAAGATCTCTCGACCGATCGCCGTAGTTTGGTCGACGCAGCGGCCATAAGAGCGGCGAAGGTTGTCGTACGCGAGAAGCGACTCGTTCTCGACCGGCACGGGAACATGGTGCACGTAAACGGTGACATGGCGTTCGTTCAGGTGCTCGAAAAAGCTCGAGAAGACCTGATCGTCGAGATAGCGCTTGCCGTAGTGAGCGCAGAGCTGCACACCCGCAAAACCATCGTCGAGCCTGCGGTCGAGCTCCTCCAAATTCGCTTTGGTGCCAAAGGGCGGCACGGCGACAAGCGGAATCAGACGGCCATTTGACGCCTTCGCGTCAGCAGCCATACCGTCGTTGAAACGCCGGCACATCTCGAGCGACATCCACTCGTGGCAGCCGGGGAGCTTGAGGATCGCCTTGTCGACCCCCGCCTCATCCATATCGGCCAAGCGCTTCTCGAGGGTGTAGTCGCCCTCAATGTAGTTAAGACCCGGAGAACCGGCGGGCATCTCGATCACGATCTGTTGTTTGCCGGCGGAATTCATGGTCAGATAGCCTTCGGTGTCATAGGCGCGGGGTACCTCGGCCAAAAACTGTTCGCAGAGCGTCTCGTCATGAAAGATGCGCTCGTCGAACCAGTAGGAATTTGCATCGATAATCATTGGTTGGAACCGCCTTTCATCTTGTTGAAAACATTCTAGAAAAGCAGGTACCCGGACATCAATTCCAGCTTAAGCCCACTGTATTCCATTTTGGAATAGAACTAGCCGCTCACGCGCGAACCTCGCCCGCTCAACGAGACAAGCGCTAACAGCACGGGCTTAGACAGAAAACGGTCGGCCCGCATCCGTTGCGGGCCGACCGTTTCATTACAGGCTACCCTTGCCGTTACGCCTGGCGGTAATGATCGAAGAAGTCGGCGAGGTCTTCGAGGGACTCTTTGAGTACTTCCATGCGCGGCAGGTACACGATGCGGAAGTGGTCGGGCTCAGCCCAGTTGAAGCCGCCGCCGCGCGTGATCAGGATCTTCTTCTCGTGCAGCAGGTCGAGGGCAAACTGCTCGTCATCGGTGATGTTGAACTTCTTCACATCCATCTTGGGGAAGATGTAGAACGCCGCGCGCGGCTTAACCACCGAGATGCCGTCAATCTTGTTGAGCGCCTCATACACAAAGTTGCGCTGCTCGTAGACACGGCCGCCAGGACGGATGTAGTCGTTAACGGACTGATGACCACCGAGTGCCGTCTGAACGATCGACTGAGCCGGCACGTTGGAGCACAGGCGCATGTTGGAGAGCATGTTGATACCCATGATGAAGTCGCTCATGCAGCGCTGGTTGCCCGAAAGCACCATCCAGCCAATACGATAGCCCGCAATCATGTGCGACTTGGAAAGGCCGCTAAAGGTGACACAGGGCAGATCGGGAGCGAGCGAGGCAATCGAGACGTGCTCATAGCCGTCCATGCACAGGCGGTCGTAAATCTCGTCTGCAAAAATCATGAGCTGGTGCCTGCGCGCAACCTCAACGATGCCCTCGAGCACCTCACGCGGATAGACGGAACCCGTGGGGTTGTTAGGGTTGATGATGACGAGGGCTTTGGTCGCGCTCGTGATCTTGGACTCCATATCCTCCAGGTCGGGATACCAATCCGCCTGCTCATCACACAAATAATGTACGGGATGACCGCCGGCAAGGGTTGCGCACGCCGTCCAGAGCGGATAGTCAGGGCTGGGGATCAGAATCTCGTCACCATTGTCGAGCAGCGCGTTCATCGAAAGCTGAATGAGCTCGGACACGCCGTTGCCCGTGTAGATATGCTCCATCTGAACGTTGGGCAGGCCCTTGATCTGCGAATACTGCATGATCGCCTTGCGCGCGGAGAACAAGCCGCGCGAGTTGGAATAGCCTTCGCAGTCGGGCAGCTGCTGGCGCATGTCCTTGATGACCTCGTCGGGCGTGCGGAAACCGAAGGGCGCCGGGTTGCCGATATTGAGCTTGAGGATGCGCTCGCCCTCGTCCTCCATACGGGCAGCCTCGTCGACGACGGGACCGCGCACGTCATACAGGACGTTATCGAGCTTGGTGGATTTAGAAAAAGTACGCATGGTGGTGCTCCTTGCAATTTGAGCTGAGGGATGGGGTTCGGGCTTGGAATCGTTGCGGGGTGATGATGCCTCGCCTTGATCGGCGTCGCCGGCAAGCAGCCAGGTAACATCGACCTCCAAAATACGGGCGAGCAGCTCAGCCACATCGCGCCGCGGGATCGTCTTGCCGCTCACATATTGGCTCATCTGACTCTTGCCGAGTTTTTTGCCGAGCATCTCCGATGCGCGGATTACGTCCGACTGGCGAACGTCGCGATCGGACATAGTCTGTCGCAGGCGATCGCTAAACGTCTCTTGGGCCACTAGAACCTCCTTGCTGGCAAAGTTCAATTTATAGAATACGAATTGAACCAAGGTTCAATTTAGGCAGCAGTATAACGCGGCACCTCATTCGAAAGTTCAATTTCATAAGAAAATGCACCGGACTCTGAGATTTGCCCAAAGTGGACAATGACGCGCACACGTTTAGAGGTATTCGAGGAAACGGGCGGCGGCAAGCGAAACATCAGCCGTTCGATATATCGCATTGATCTGCCGATGAGGATGTCCCTCGAGCGGACGCACGGCAACATCGAACTGACAGCGGCGCAAGATGAGCGCGGGAAGAATGCTCACGCCCAGGCCGTCCTCGACCATAGCCATAATCGCATAATCATCCCAGGTCGACAGCTTGGAGCACACCGTCAGCCCCGCCCGACGGAACAGCGGCGTAATCTCGTCATCGGTGCCGCGTTCTAGCAGAATAAACTGCTCGTTGGCTAAATCGGCAAGAGAAACGACCTCCGCCGTGGCAAGCAAAGAGCCTGCCGGCACTACCGCCATCAACTCGTCGCGCACCAAAGACCGCGATGCCATGCCGTTTTCTCGGGGCTCACGTGGGATAAAGCCCAGGTCACAACGACCCTCAGCCACCCATTGTTCAATCTCTGAGTAATCGCCCATCAGCAGCTCGTAATCGACGTCCGGATGATCGGCGCGAAAGCGCGCAATCACCGGCGGCAGCACGTGGGTCGCCACACTCGAAAACGTACCGATGCAGATTTTGCCGCGCATGAGTCCACGCATCTCATCCACCCGTCGCTGCAAGCGAGTGAATTCCTCGCAGAGCGCCTCGACAGCCGGCATGACCTGCCGCCCGTCGGCAGAAAGAGCCACGCCCTCGCGACTGCGGTCGAGCACCTTAAAACCCCAGTCGGCCTCAAGATCGGCCACCATACGGCTCACGCCCGACTGCGAATAGCTCAGGCGCTCGGCAGCACGCGTAAAGCTTCCGGCGCGCACCGTCTCCAGCAGCACCTGCATCTTTTGAATATTCGTTTCCACGACACGCCTCCACCTTTACATGAATTTTTGTCATGTTAGCCATGTATTATATTCGCTTTTCTTCTATTGCCAGTTCACCCATAGTGAACATGCTCGAATATAGAGGGGACGGAAGCGCATGGACAATGGACTGTTTACGTACTTAGCAGCATTGCTATTGTTTGGCTCCAACGGCATCATCGCCGCTGCCATCGCGCTGCCGAGCTCCGATATCGTGCTACTGCGCACGTTTTTGGGCGCACTCTCGCTTGTCACCATCCTCGCCATCACCCAAAGCCATAAGTTGCAGGCGCCATCTCGCCCCCGCGAAGCCGCAGCCCTCCTCCTCTCGGGAGCCGCGCTGGGCGCCAGCTGGATTTTTCTGTTCCGCGCCTACCAGACGATCGGCGTCGGCGTATCCTCGCTGCTGTACTACTGCGGCCCCATCATTGTCATGGCGCTCTCCCCGCTCATCTTTGGCGAAAAGCTGACCGGCGGCAAAATCGCCGGCTTTGTCGCCGTCGCCTGCGGCGCTTTTCTCATTGCAGCGCAAGGTCTAGGCGGCAATATGCCCATTGCGGGCATCGTCTGTGGAATCGCCTCGGCCTTCTGCTATGCATTGATGGTCATCGCCAGCAAGGGTGCGCCGCACATCGAGGGCCTCGAGAACTCCGCGCTCCAGGTGAGCGCCGCCTTTGTGACCGCACTGGTCCTCACGCTCATCACGCAGGGCGCTCCCTCGTTCCTGTCCGCCGGCGTCGCCGCCAGTATTGATTGGCGCGCCGTCGTCATGCTCGGCGTCGTCAACACCGGCATCGGTTGCCTGCTCTACTTTAGTGCCGTCGCCAAGCTGCCCGTCCAGACCGTCGCGGTCGTCGGCTACCTCGAGCCGCTTTCGGCCGTCGTGTTCTCGGCCGTCCTTTTGGGCGAAGCCATAACACCGGTCCGCCTGATGGGTGCCGCGCTTATCATCGGCGGCGCGATTTTTTGCGAACTCGCCGGCAAACGCGCAAGCGCCAAGGCTGGCATAGCCCAGACAGCACGTGCTTAAAAGCCCCTGTTTTGAAATGCTACCTACGTACATAAATAATCCCCAGCTGGGGATTATTGTCTAAAATAACCCGATGTGCCAAACTGCTCTTGTATGTATAAAGACGGCATAAAGTTTTTTGTCCTAGACAGATAACCGGATGTCTAAGGGAGTCCTCGTGGCACACAACAAACTGGAGGCAAACCTCCAAGGCCAGCATGGGCAGGGCGGGCACGGAGCCATTCCCCTCTCCGCTGGCATGCTGCTCGTAACGCTCGGCGTCGTCTATGGCGACATCGGCACGAGCCCCATGTACACCATGAAATCAATCGTCGCCAACAACGGCGGCATCGGTACCGTCAGCGAGGACATGATCCTGGGCGCGCTTTCGCTCGTCATCTGGACCATGACGCTCGTGACCACGGTCAAGTACGTGGTAATCGCCATGAAGGCCGACAACCACAACGAAGGCGGCATCTTCGCCCTGTTTAGCCTGGTGCGAAAAGTGGCACCATGGCTGATCCTACCTGCCATGATCGGCGGCGCGGCGCTGCTCGCCGACGGCATCCTCACCCCCGCGGTCACGGTCACCACAGCCATCGAGGGCCTGCGTACCATCGAGTGGGGCCACGCGCTGCTGGGCGACGGCCAGACCAACGTCATCATCATCACCATCATCATTATCTGCGGCCTATTTGCCATGCAGCGCGCCGGTACCTCGTCGATCGGCAAGCTGTTCGGCCCGCTCATGACGCTGTGGTTCCTGTTCCTGGCAGGCGCCGGCCTGTTCAACATGCTCGGCAACCTGTCCATCCTGCGCGCGCTCAACCCCATCCGCGGCATCATGTTCCTGTTCTCGCCCATCAACCACTCGGGCATCATGGTGCTCGGCTTTGTCTTCCTGTCGACGACCGGCGCCGAGGCCCTCTACTCGGACATGGGCCACGTTGGCAAGGCCAACATCTATGCATCCTGGCCGTTTGTTAAGGCGGCCCTTATCCTCAACTATCTGGGTCAAGGCGCTTGGCTGCTCGCCAATAACTCCAACCCCCAGATGCTCGCGATGGATATCGTCAACCCGTTCTATATGATGCTTCCCGAGCCCCTGCGCCCCTTTGCCATCGTGCTTTCGGCCGTAGCGGCCATCATCGCCTCGCAGGCGCTCATCACCGGATCGTTCTCGTTGGTTTCGGAGGCAACGCGCCTCAACCTTATGCCGCATCTGCGCATCCACTACCCCAGCGACACCAAGGGTCAGCTCTATATTCCACTCGTCAACAACATCATGTGGGTCGGCTGCATCTTCATCGTGCTGCTGTTCCAGAACTCCGAGCGCATGGAGAGCGCCTATGGCCTCGCCATTACCGTGACCATGCTTATGACCACCACGCTGCTGACGAGCTATATCGCCGGCATTCTCAAGCATAAGCTGGGTGCCTGCGTCTTCGCCCTGCTCTTCGGTGCCATTGAGCTGTGCTTCTTCGCCTCGTGCCTCACCATGTTCTTTGACGGCGGCTACGTCATGATCTTCCTGGCCGCACTGCTGTTTGGCCTTATGTACGTGTGGCGCCGTGGCACCGCCATCGAGCGCACGCAGACGATTCTGTTGCCCGTCTCCAAGTACATCGATCAGCTCAACCGCCTGCGCAACGACGAGACCTATCCCGTGCTCGCCGACAACCTGGTGTTCCTCACCAACAGCCCCGATCCGCTCACGCTCGACCGCGACGTGCTCTATTCCATCCTGGATAAGCATCCCAAGCGCGCCAAGGCATATTGGTTCATTAACGTGCACGTTACCGACGAGCCCTATACGCACGAGTATTCCGTTGAGACCTTTGGCACAGACTTCCTGTTCCGCGTGCGCTTGGACCTGGGCTTTAAGGTCAATCAGCGCATCAACGCCTACCTGCGCCAGATCGTTGGCGACCTGATGGCATCGGGTGAGCTGCCACCGCAACATCACACCTACTCCATCTACGAGACGCGCGGCAACGTGGGTGACTTCCGCTTTTGTATGCTGCGCAAGATGCTTGCCCCCGAAACGGACATCAACCGCAATGACCACCGCGTGATGGCCATCAAGTACGCCGTCCGCCGCGCCTGCGGAAGCCCGGCACGCTGGTACGGTCTTGAGAACTCGGCCATCATCATCGAGTACGTGCCGCTGTTTGCCCGCATGCGCCCGGCCGTTAAGCTCGTACGCACCCAGGTGCCGCTCGAGGTTCAGATCGAAGAGGCCGAGGAAATGGAAGTCGATATCTTCTCGGACGACCTGGTCAATGGCAACGAAGCCGGTAGGAACATGAACGTCGACCCCACCGAGTTGCTCGAGAGCGTCGCCGATACGCCCGAACAGCAACTGCTCGACGGCCTCGAGAGCGAACAACTCAACGACGCCAACTTCTAGCGACGTCACAAATCAACGACAGCGGCCCTGCGCCTCACGATCTGCCAGGGCCGCTTTTGTCTACGTTTTTGGCCAGGTAAAACACCTTTGAGGCTTTACCTGGGCGTAATCGTAGACTGCTATTCGGCATTTCCGGGGCTAGACAACCCGCCTGGTCCCAATCGGTCATATAACCCTAGCCCACATTGAAATGCCATCGAAAAAGAAGCAGGCTATAGAGACTGGTCTCTCACCCACTCGATGAGTTCGGGGATCGCATAAGCGTATTGCCAGGTAAAGTTATGAGTGTTTCCACCCTGGACCGTCTTGTCGGTGCTATCGAGAGTTCCCTTCTCTACATGAAGGAAAACGACATGCGCCCCATCGGTCACCGCTTGTTTACAGGCCGAGGAGCAGACATCCGAGAGCTCGACCATAAGCTCATCGAGCGTCTTCTGGCTGCTAGCCGCCTTGGCTCCTTCCTGGTTACCCGAAGGGTTTTTCTCTCCCGTTGCGTCGTAATCAATCCACAGGCCACTCGTATGTCCTTCGCCGTCATAGTTATAGGCGCAATTCAGCTGCTTCTCAACATAAGGAATTCCGATACTCGCGACACCCTTCTCGGGATCCGTCATGCCGCCATAGGAATTGGAATCGTCTTCAGAAACGAATATCACCATGGGCGTCTTGGCAATCGGAGTCATGTTGCCTTGCCCGGCAACGAGCATAAGCGCTGCAAAGGAATTGTCATCGGGATGCTTGGAGGCATATTCGATGAGGGCCATGCACCCGGCAGATTCGCCCGTCCCGTAAATGCGATCCGGATCGATTGAGTAACCCTGGTCGATCAGGTCCTCGATTACATGCAGGCAAGTCTCGATATCGCAACAAGTTCCAGCGATCGTCAGCACAAATTGTGACCCATCAGCCCAGGCAAGGGCTCCCAGACCTTGACGAAGATTCACCCTCACATCGCAGGTGGTTACCCCCGCATCCGGCAGGAAGAGCGTGATGGGGTATTTCTTTGCCTTGTCGTAGTCGTCAGGCTGTGCCAAGGCAAACGAAGCATGGAATCCAGTTTTGGGGTCATCGTAGGTCCCTGCAACAAACTTGTCTGCCCCGGAGTTGAGAACAGTCGAAGCCACGAGATATCGGGAGGATGTCTCGTCGCCTGTAAGCTTTTTACCTGCAGAATCCTTGAGATCCTTTATTTGGGCGATTTTGACGCAACCACTATCAAGGGATACGGGACCGTTTGAGCCTACGCACCCACGCGTCATCTGAAACATCAACGTCTGTGCGCCCGCATCTGCTGGATCGAGCTCGACGATGACGTACGTTCCCTTGCTTTTGCCCCCTTCATCACTCAGCTCGGCTTTGTCGTTTACATAGGCAGTGACAATCGAGCGTCCCAAAA
This sequence comes from uncultured Collinsella sp., assembly GCA_900544385.1. Lineage (GTDB taxonomy): Bacteria > Actinomycetota > Coriobacteriia > Coriobacteriales > Coriobacteriaceae > Collinsella. Next base: position 732 of record UQVD01000044.1, on the reverse strand, counting down.
CCGAGAAAGATCCCAGCCCCTTTTCCTGAGCCTGTTGACCGATGCCGCCATGTCCGGGATCAACCGAAGACGCATCGACATCCACGTCGTATTCAATCGCCACGCCGACAATCTTCTCTCCGATTGCATATGTTTTCGCAAGTGCAGAAACAGAGATAACGTGCTCGTAGAATTCGCTAACGTCGCTATCCGTGCCGCCCGATTTGCCGTCGCTATCAACCTTCAGTGCATCATCCTTGCCGGCAGCCACGCTTCCCGCGCCGCTTTCGCTTCCAGACGCGCAGCCAACAAGCATAGAGGCGGTGCCCGCCAGCATTGTGGCCCCACCGGCCGTTAAAAAGCTTCGCCGACTCATTTCGAAAGCCATTTTTATTGCCCCGTTCCCCAGCCCGCTTCTGACTGGATTTTCAGCATTTCTAATCAGAAATTAACGAAACGGAGTCCGTGCCTTCGAAGCGCCAAAACAGGGAATCCGTTGATGCCAGATGCCCGGCGCGCCGCTCGGAAGTAAAACTAAAGGAATTTTATATAATCTAAATGAGCCAATCGATTCGCTTTTGAACGGCTATTATTCCAAAGATGAATTGAAACTACCGTTTGTTTAATATATTTTGACAAAGTCATCGGCATCATGTTTGCCTTCAACTTCTGATCTACCAAGCGGCCCTGCGCCTCACGTGAACTGCCTCCCATTTCTTGGACATGAGAAATGGGAGGCTTTTTATGCGTGTC
>UQVD01000043.1 GCA_900544385.1 uncultured Collinsella sp. | reverse complement strand
CGAGATACTGATCGGTCTCGTGGGCTCGGAGATGTGTATAAGAGACAGCAATAGCTCGATCGCGCGACACCGAAAAATGAAGCGGCGTCTCAAGCATGCGATACCGCTCGGCACGAACGCAGGCAGCAAGCGAGGGATCGGGATCTTGGGCAAGTAGGCGGTCGCAAGTCTCAATAGCCTGCGAAAGATACCCCGCGTCCTTTAAACGCAGAATCTCGGGTGGCAAGCCAACATCTAGAAAACGGAAGTCATCATTGCAAACATCAACAGAGCAACCAACAGGACCCTCGTCAATAACCTTCCCATCCGAAGGCAGCACCTTAACAACAGCCATACTAAAACTCCAAGTCACTAGAACGCTTGAAGTCCATTGTAGCGAGATAAAAAAGAAAGCCCCAACAAGGGAGCCATCAACACCGCCGAACGGTAGTCAAAAAAATGAATTCAGCCCAGTAACCCTGCGGCGTTAAACGAAGGAAGCCCCGTCCCCCGGAACTGTTTCCTTGGCGCGACTTCTGGCGAAGCCAGGTGAGCGCAAAGGAAACAGTGTAGGGAGACGGGGCTTCCGGCGGGAAGTTTAGCGACGCTTACGCCTTGTTGACGGAGCCAAACTCCTCCATGAGCTCCTTGGTGCGGGCAACGATGTTGTCGCGACCAGGCTTGAGGAGCTTGCGGGGGTCAAAGCCCTTGCCCTGCTGATCCTTGCCGGCCTCGATGTACTCGCGAACGCCCTTGGCGAAAACGAGCTGCAGATCGGTGTTGACGTTGATCTTGGAGATACCCAGGGAGATGGCCTTCTTGATCTGATCCTCGGGGATGCCGGTGCCACCATGCAGGACGAGGGGCAGGTCGCCGGTCTGAGCCTTGATCTCGCCCAGACGCTCGAAGGAAAGGCCAGCCCAGTCGGCAGGGTACACGCCGTGGATGTTGCCGATACCGCAGGCAAGGAAGTCGACGCCCAGGTCAGCAATCTGCTTGCACTCAGCAGGATCAGCGAGCTCGCCGCTGGAGGTCACGCCGTCCTCGGTGCCGCCGATGCCGCCGACCTCGGCCTCGATGGACATACCCTTGGAGTGGGCAAGCTCAACGAGCTCCTTGGTGCGGTCGAGGTTAAGCTGGAAGGTCTCCTCGTGAGAGCCGTCATACATGATGGACGTGAAGCCGGCCTCGATGCACTTGAAGCAGTCCTCGTAAGAACCGTGATCGAGGTGAAGGGCGACGGGAACGGTAACGCCCGTGGCCTCGACGGCAGCCTTGACCATGTCGGCGCAGACCTTGAAACCGCCCATCCACTTAGCGGCACCAGCGGTGCACTGAAGGATCAGCGGAGACTTGGCCTCCTCGGCGGCCTGGAGAATAGCCAGGGTCCACTCGAGGTTGTTGGTGTTGAAGGCACCGAGACCATACTTGCCGGCCTCGGCCTTCTTGAGCATGTCTGCTGCGTTGACGAGCATAAAAGAAACCTCCTGTAAGGTTGCTCCGATAACGCCTGAGATTTTACCACGACATACCCGAGCATAAACGTTCGTTTGTTCACGAATACCATCCGATTGGACAAATTTTGACCGTTTGCCCCACAGAATCGACCCACTGGGGAAAATAGCTTGACGATTGAGCGGTCTTCGTGGTTCGGAAGACGGCTTCGAGCCTACATCTGCATAAACGGGTTCTGCATAAGTTCGCGCGCCATCGTGGTCGAATCGCCATGGCCCGTCAAGCAAACGGTATCGGGCGGAAGCATCTTGACAAGTTTGGAGAGCGAGCGCATAATCGCCGCCTCGTCACCGCCGGAAAGATCGGTACGACCGTGGCTGCCCGGGAAAAGCGTGTCGCCCACAAAGGCGATGTTTCCCTGCTCGGTCGCGGCGAACAGGACGATGCCGCCCGGCGTATGCCCCGGCGTCTCGATCACCTGCAGGCAGACGTCGCCCACCTCGATTGTATCGCCCTCGGCAAGCAAGCGCGTCGGCTCACCCGGATCGGGCGTCTCGATACCCCACATGGCGCGCTGCTCCTCGATATTTGCGCGAGGTACCGTCACGTCCTTAGCGCACAACTCATATAGTGCGCTGTCGCCAACGACAGCTCGAACCCCGGCAACCCCACCAACATGGTCGGCATGACCGTGCGTGCAGACAGACCCGAGTACGCGCACCTCGGGATGCGCGGTGCGGATATGCTCCACAAGACGCTCGCCCTCCCACGCCGGATCGACGATTAAGCACTCGTCATTCGAAATCACGGCGTAGCTGTTGGTCTGAATCGGGCCGTTGACGAGCGCCTCAATCGAAGCCGTGCCTCGGGGTGTCAGGTCCAAAGTCATATCGTCCATGCGCATACCCTCCTTCTAAAATACGCTCGAGGCACCAAACGATGCCTCGAACGTAACCAATATCTATGATGCTGAGAGGCTCTCGCACCTACACACGGCGCTTGAGTTGCGCTCCGCCCTCGCCGGGCATAAGACGGCGAGCGTCGTAGACCGAATCGACACTGCTGATGGAAGCCAGCAGCGGATCCAGGCCGCTCGCATCCGAAATCTCGACCATAAAGCGCAGGGTCGCAATACCCTCGCGGTTGGTCGAGGTGGCGGCGGAAAGGATATTGCCGCCTGCATCGCCAATGGCAATGGTGACGTCCTTGAGCAGGCCCATGCGGTCCAGGCACTCGACCACGATCTCGACCTGGAAGAGAGTGTCGGCAGCACCATCCCACTCCACATCGATCATGCGCTCGGGATGTTCCATAAGACCCTTGACGTTGGGGCAGTTGGCGCGATGCACTGAGACACCTCGCCCACGCGTGATGAAGCCGACGATATCGTCGCCCGTCACGGGGTTGCAGCAATGAGCCAGACGGACCAGCAGGCCACTGTTGCTCTCGCCCTTAACGATAATGCCGTTACTTGCGCTCTTGCCACGCTTTTGCGGCTTGCGGTTGGAGCCGCGGGCCGGCTGTTTCACGACCTCGGCGATAGCCTCGGCCTTGGTGAGCTGTTCCTCGGGCTTGGGGTCCAAGATTTGCTCGACCTTATTGCCCACAGCGCGCGGGGCAACCTTGCCGGCACCGACGGCGGCAAACAGGTCCTCGAGCTGCTTGAAGTTAAACTGCTCCGCCACGGCATTGAGCGCACGCGTGGAGCGCGGCGTGGAGATGCCATACCCGCGCTTGCGCAGGTCCTTGGCCAGCATATCGCGGCCGGCGGCAGCGTCGTCGTCCTTAGTCGCGGCGGCAAAGTAGCGACGGATCTTTGACTTGGCGGAAGGCGTCTTGACGATCTTGAGCCAATCACGCGACGGCTTGGAACTCTTGTTAGTCAGGATTTCAACGCGGTCGCCCGTCTTGATCTCGTGCGTGAGCGGAGCCACCGCACCGTTGATTTTGGCGCCGACGCAATGGTTTCCCACCTCGGTGTGAACGGCATAGGCAAAGTCGAGCGGCGTGGAGCCGGCACGAAGCGCCATGACCTCGCCTTTGGGCGTGAAGACGAAGATCTCCTGATCGAAGAGGTCGACCTTCAGCGAATGCAGGTATTCCTTGGCGTCGGTAATCTCATCAGACGCAGCCCAATCGAGTGAGTGCTTAAGCCAGTTAATCTGGTCGTCCAAACGTTGAGCGTCATTGGTCTTGGAAGCAGACGATCCGCCCGACTTCTTATATAGCCAGTGGGCGGCAATGCCGTACTCGGCCTGCTCATGCATCTCGTAGGTTCGAATCTGAATCTCGAGCGGACGAGCCGTAGGGCCGATGACCGTCGTGTGGAGCGACTGGTAGTTATTGACCTTGGGCATGGCGATATAGTCTTTAAAGCGACCAGGCATGGGGTGCCACAGCGTATGCACCGCACCGAGCGTGGAGTAGCAATCGCGCACCGAATGGGTAATAACGCGCAGCGCCACCAGGTCGTAGATCTCAGAGAACTCCTTGCCCTTGCGCTTCATCTTTTGGTAGATGGACCAATAGTGCTTGGAACGGCCGTTGATCTGGAAGCCTTCCAGGCCAATGCGGTTGAGCTCGTCGGTGAGCGTCTTGATGGTCTCGGCCAGATAACGCTCGCGAACCTCGCGCGATTCGGCTACCATGCGCGCGATGCGCTGGTAGGCATCGGGCTCCAGGTAGAAGAAGGACAGGTCCTCGAGCTCCCACTTAATAGAGCTCATGCCCAGGCGGTCGGCCAAGGGCGCGTACACGTCCATGGTCTCGCGAGCCTTAAATAGGCGACGATCCTCGCGCAGGGCTGCCAGCGTTCGCATGTTGTGCAGACGGTCGGCAAGTTTAACGATGATGACGCGAATGTCCTTGGACATGGCAAGGAACATCTTGCGCAGCGTGAGCGCCTGCTTCTCGTCCATGCTGTCGACTTCGATGTTGGTGAGCTTGGTCACGCCATCGACGAGCTCGGCCACCGTATCGCCAAACAGGCCGGAAACATCGGCGAGCGAGGTCTCAGTATCCTCGACGGTATCGTGCAGCAGCGCGGCGCACACCACATCGCAGTCCATCTTGAGATCGGCCAGAATGATGGCCACCTCGACGGGATGGTTAATGTACATCTCGCCCGAGCGGCGCTTTTGGTTGCAGTGCTTCTCGGCGGCAAAGCAGTAGGCTTGCTCCACCTTAGAAAAGTCGTCCTCATTCATATATTTGAGGCACAGGCGCTCCAGCTTGTCGTAGCTGTCCGCCATAATCTCGGGCGGCAGCTCATCGGCATGCTTATAGTGCTCCATCTCCGAAAACGGCTGGAGGGTGGAATCATGGGCGGTACGGGCTGCGGCATCCATCGAGGTCCCCTTCCCCTAGGCCCGCGGTACGATCGGGCGGTTAACTTTGGCTAGCATATCAGAAGCGCACGAATCGAGCGCCCAGCTCCGGAAAGCCGAAAACTCCATGCGCGAGCGCAAGCCCTCCAAATAGCGAATTGACCTACTCAATTGCACGCGGCCGGGGTTTTCGGCCATCGCGATGCGACGGGTGTCGTCAAACCCCGAAACTCGACAAAAACCAAGCTCTTCGAAGATTCCCAGGCCGCTTTCCACCGAACGCTCGTCGACCGGCGTGCGAGCATCGATGGCAAGGCACATCTGCGCGATGTCGATATCGCTCGCGCTAAAGGAATCGTCCCCGGTTTTGCCGCGGTTGGAGCGCCACATGGTCTGCAGCGCGCGATAGAGCGTGACGAGCTCGTCGCGCTCGGGCGCATAGCAGTCGAGTAGGCGCTCGTTAATGCGGGCGTCGCGCGACGAATAGAGCAGGTGGATCACGGCGGGCTGGCCATCGCGACCGGCACGGCCGCTCATCTGGTTAAACTCAATGCCGCCAAACGGCATGTGATAGAGCACGACATGGCGGATATCGGGCAGGTTGACGCCCTCGCCAAAGGCAGATGTCGAGACGATGCAGCTGAGGCTGCCGTCTCGGAATGCTTCCTCCACGCGACGGCGATCGGAACGCGCAAGCCCCGCGTTATAGAACGCGATATGGGTTGCGCAATCGGGCACACGCTTGCGCAACGTCTTGGCGAGCGCCACGGACTGGTCGCGCGAATTGACGTAGATGACGGTCTTTTCCCCCGTCGCCACGATCGACACCAAACGGTTCTCGCGACTTGCAAGATCGCGGTCGTCCTCGAGCTGCAGGTTCTCGCGCACCGTCTCGTCGACCACCGTGCGAGTGATCGGCAGCATGCGGGCAAGCTCGGCCACGACCGGAGCCGTCGCGGTGGCCGTCGCAGCCATAACGACCGGGTCGCCCAGGGCTTTGAGGATATCGGGCATGTCGAGATAGGCGCTGCGGTCGCCGCCCTTGGCAAGACCGGCATGATGCGCCTCATCGATAACGACAAAGCCGATGCGGCCCGAACGCGCGAAGCGGTCACGGTGGATAGATAGGAACTCGGGCGTCGTGAGCACGATACCGGTGCGACCCGAAGCTAGGCCGGCGAACACGTCATCGCGTGCGGCCTCCACGGTCTCGCCGGTCAGCACGCCAACGCCAATGCCAAGCGATGCCATCGTCGACGAGAGGTGATAGGCCTGGTCGGCAACAAGCGCACGCAGCGGATAGACAAAGATGCTCGCACGTCCGCGAAGCACCGCCTCACGCGCGGCATGCACATGGAAGATGAGCGACTTGCCGCGGCCCGTCCCCATAACCGCCAAGACACTCTGGTGATCGGCCAAGGCGTCGAGCGCCTCAACCTGCGCGCGGTGCGGCTGGTTCGATCCGATAAAGCTATGGATAAGCGAGCGCGTGAGCTCGGTATAGGAAAGCTGGGCGAGCGTCTCGCGCTTGCGCGACTCCAGGCGCAGGCCGGAATCCGCCGGCTGCACGCCACGACGAAGCTCGCATGCCGGATCGTCGACGCTGGGCAGCGTGGTATCGCGGACCAGAACATCCTTGACCATGAGCTTGGGCTTCACACGACCCTGCCAATGCTCGGCAACGGCCTCGAATACCAAGTCGACAGCGCTATCGCAGTTGATGAGCTTATCGATTTGCGACACACGGAACATAATGGCCGGCACACTCGCGGCGCCATCCGTCGCCACAAAGCGCATGTGCTCACCGGTTTTGCCCACCACGGCGCGATCGCACATCGTCACGCCCTCGGCAGCCAGCAGCGGCACCTTATTACCCTGGCCAAACGGCTCAAGGCGGGAAATCTGCTCGATGGTCTCGATATTCAATTCGGAAAGGTCGACCGTGGCGGCAACTTCGTCGGTGTCCTCAAAGTCCTCGGCGGGGAGCTCGGACAACACGGCGGAAAGACGACGGCGAAACTCGTCGAGCTTGGATGCCTCGATGGTCACACCCACCGCACCAGCATGTCCGCCGCGACGAATCATCAGGTCGGAACAGCGCTCGACGGCGTCAAACAGGTTAACTTTGCCCACCGAGCGACCAGAGCCGCGCGCGATACCGTCCTCGATCGAGAACAGCAGCGCCGGCACGTGGTAGCGGTTGGTCAGACGGCTTGCCACGATGCCCTTGACGCCCTCGTGCCAGCCTTCGCCGCCCACGACGATCGCGCGTCCGCCGTCATAGGTCTCCTCGACCTTTGCCATGGCATCGCGCGTGAGCTCCGCCTCGATCTCACGGCGCTGGCGATTGATTTCCTCGAGTTCGGCGGCAAGCGCGCTCGCTTCGATGGGGTCGCGGGCAAGCAGCAGGTCGAGCGCCAGCTTGGGATCAGCCATGCGGCCGGCAGCATTCAGACGAGGGATGAGCGAAAACGACAGGCCGTCGGCCGTAATGGTAGAAAGGTCGGCCTTGGCAAGTGCGGCAAGCGCGATATAACCGGGGCGGGCCGTCACGCGCATCTGCTGGATGCCCTCGGCGACCAGTGCGCGATTCTCGGGCGTGAGCGGCATCATGTCGGACACGGTGCCCAGCGCCGCGACCTCTATCAGCGAACGCCAATACGACGGCTTGCCCAAACGCTCGCCCAGGACCTGCACCAGCTTAAGCGCCACACCGGCACCGGCAAGCTCGCGCGAGGGGCCCTCGTCCTCGAGCTTGGGATCGGTCAGGGGCACGCCCTGCGGCACCTGGTCGGACGGCTCGTGATGGTCCGTGACCACCAAATCGATCCCCAGACTCTCCAGATAGGAGACCTCTTCCTTGGCAGCAATACCGTTATCGACGGTCACAATCAGGTTGGGTTGAGCGAGCTCGTTGACGCGGTCGAGCGCCGCACGCGACAGGCCGTAGCCCTCGTCAAAGCGGTGTGGAATAAACGGCGTGACGTTGGCGCCAAACGAACGTAGCGCCTCGGTCAACAGACAAGTCGACGTAATGCCGTCGACGTCAAAATCGCCAAAGACGGCGATACGCTCGTGGCTGCGAATAGCACGCTCAACGCGGTCGGCGACGACCACCATGCCCGGAATAACGAGTGGGTCCGCCCAGTCGCGATCGAGCGAAGGCGTCAAAAACAGCTGGCCTTCCTCGATGGATGTAATGCCGTGCGCAACCATAATGCGCGCCACCAGCCCGGGTATGCCCAGGCCAGCCGAAAGCTCCTTTTCGAGCTCGGGGTTTTGCTGAGCGACCGCCCAGCGATGCGTCGTCTTAAGCGATGACATAGGCGCCCACCCCCGATAGGGGCAGGTCGCCGCGATACCTCTCACGGTTCATAGCGATGAGTCCTCTGTGCATGCCCGCTTCGGCAGGCAGATCTGTTGAACGGATTTATTATACCGTGCAGCGCGGACGCACAACATCCAGCACGCCGTGGTTTCGATAAACGAGGGCGGTAATACCCTCGAAATAATCGAGCGTTTCAGCCACACGGACGCATGCGAGCGTCTAGCATATCCATTCAAAACGGATTCACGAGCAAAGGGAGTCACAAGAGCATATGAAGCAATGGGTTGGACTGGGCAAATTTCTCGCAGGACATATGCAGGTCATCGTTCCGATTTGCGTGGCGCTCGGCGTGCTCTTTCCTCAGCAGATCGGCGTTCTCAAGCCCATCGTTCCCACCCTGTTTGCCTTTATGACGTTCCAAGGCGCGCTCAGCAACACCTTCCACCAGGTGGCTGAGGTGTTCCACCGTCCCCTGCATCTGATTTTGGCGTTATTTGTCTCGGCTGTGATCATCCCCATCGCGGCGTATGCCATGGGCTCACTGTTCTTTGGCTCCAACCCCAACCTTGTCTGCGGCATCGTGCTCGAGTACAGCGTACCCGTGGCAGTCACTGCCTTTATGTGGATCAGCATGTTCGGCGGCAACGGCCCGCTCGCGCTCACCATCATCCTGACGTCCTCGGTTATATCGCCCGTGACGATTCCGCTCACGCTCAGCTCCTGTTGGGCGCCACCGTCGCAATCGATGTTCCGAGCATGATGCAGAACATGGCCTTTATGATTGCCATCCCCGCCGTGCTCGGCATCGTGATCAACGAGCTCACGCACGGCTGGGGACACGAGAAACTCTCCCCCGCGCTCTCGCCCGCCTGCAAATTTATGATGATGGGCGTCATCGCGTCCAACTCCACCGCCATGAGCGAGTACGTGCTACACATGAACGCGGTGCGCCTGGAAGTCGCCCTCTTTATTCTGGTGTTCGCCATCAGCGGTTTTGTCGTGGGCATTCTGGTCGCCCGCGCGCTGCATCTGCCATATAGCGAAACGACCACCATGTGCTTTACCTGCGGCATGCGCAATATCTCTTCGGGCGCCGTCATCGCCACGCAATACTTTCCGGGCGAAGTCGTGTTTCCCGTCATGTGTGGAACGTTGTTTCAGCAGGTGCTCGCCTCGCTTATCGGGCACTTCTTTGAGCGTCTGACCGGCGAGGAGCGCGCCGCCCAGCGCAAGCGCGTCGAGGCCGGCCGCGACGCCATGGCACGCTAAACCGTCCGCAGTGTGCGGGCGCTCACTTTACGATGTGAGCGCCTCCAGATGTGCGCGGAGTCGCTCCGCATCGACATCGAGCGTGGTCTCAGCATTGACCTGAGCCAGCCGATACCCGACAAAGTAGGGTGAAACCACCCAACGTGGAAGCGCCTTGGCAATGGTTCGGTCGCTCATGTGATAGAAGAACAGGTTGTACGACTCTGCACGACCGCCATGGTGCTCGTGCAAGATATAGCGCAGAGCTACCTGGATTGCATCGGCGAAGAGATCCGCCTCGGCTTGGTCTCTCGTGTCATCGCTGGCGGCGATTCCCTGCGGGGCTGAAACGTTGATCTCAAAGAACCCCATGATCGGTTCGGTTGAGATATTGACCGAGATCCTCCCCTGTTGCCAGACATTGATGCCTTCGAAATTGGCAGAAGTCAGCGAAGTGTAGCCGTCTTCCTGCTCCAAACCCACAATCTGCATGTGCGGATGCACGAGACTACCGCCCGAGAGCGGACCCTTGTTCTTGTACATGAGCACGCTTCGATACTGCTGTGAATCGATCATCTGCTGCCAGCAACCCAGGGCAAACCGCATCACATGGTGGAGTTCATCCGGCTCGTAGGTCACCAGGTCGGCATCGTGATCGGCCGACTCGATCAGCACGGTTTGACGGGTGGCGCGCAGGGTCTTGAACTTATTCTCGAGCCAAATGCAATCGCCATCACGGCGAATGATGTCGGTGAGCCCTTCTGTATCGCAAAAAGGGCACGCGGTGCCGGGACGACGGTTGTCGTCGGGCTTACCGTTCGCCTGCTGAACGTCAAATACCAGCACCACGGGTTATACCTCCAGCGGCACAATCTTGGTGCCATGGAGCTCGGAGACGCCCAGTGCCGCCGCCACGGTATCGCGGTTGGCCGTGGAAATGCCGCCGCCGGGAAGGATGGTCAGGCGGTCTCCCGCACACTCGATAAGACGCGACAGATGCTCCAGGTTGTCCTCGATCGGCGTGCCGGCGGCACCGCCGTGCGTGAGGATGCGCGTAACGCCGCAGTCGGCAAGTGTATCAATCGCATCGAGCTGAGCCTCGGGCGAGAGCTGGTCAAATGACATGTGGAAGGTGATGTCGATGGGATCACGCTTACATTCCTCGGTCGCGCAGCCCGCAGCCATCACGAGGGCGCCAAGCGTAAGTTCGTCGAGCGCCCATCCGCCAGCGCAGGGTTTGCAGCAGCCAAAGACCAAGCCGTCAACGCCCGCACTCACGGCAAGGCCCAAGTCCATCTCCATCATGCGCAGCTCATCCTGGTTGTAGTGAAAGTCGCCGCCACGCGGACGGATCATGCACATCACCCGTGCATCGTGTTCGTGGGCATAGTTGGTCGTAGCGCTGATAACGCCGGCCGAGGGCGTGGTACCACCGACGGCAAGGTTATCGCACAGCTCGATGCGCCTTGCACCGGCCTCGATAGCCGCCGGCACCCGCTCAAAGTTCTCGGCACAAAACTCGTACAGCATAGATAGACCCCCAAAGACAGCAGATGTTTTCCGACGGGCATTGTCACACATCCCCATGAAGTTGCGGTGGAATAGGGACTGTTTTGGCGTCTAGCGCCCCCATTTAGTCCCTATTTCACCGCAACTTAAAAGGGGGCGCTGACCGGGTTGGTCAGCGCCCCCTTTGTTGAATGGATTAACCGCCCAGATAGGCCTTGCGGACGTTATCGTCGTGCAGCAGCTCTTGACCGGTGCCGGTCATGGTGATCTTGCCAGTCTCGAGCACGTAACCGCGCGTGGCGATGGAAAGCGCCATCTGCGCGTTTTGCTCGACCAGAAGCACCGTGGTGCCGGCCTTGTGCAGGTCCTCGACAATCTGGAAGATCTGCTCAATCAGAATCGGCGCCAGGCCCATGGAAGGCTCGTCGAGCATGAGCAGCTTGGGGTTACTCATAAGGGCGCGGCCCATAACGAGCATCTGCTGCTCGCCGCCCGAAAGGGTGCCGGCGACCTGGCGACGGCGCTCCTTAAGACGCGGGAACTGTTCGTAGACACGCTCAAGGCCCGGAGCCACCGTGGACTTGGGCTGCGTATAGGCGCCCATTTCCAGGTTCTCCTCAACCGTCATCTGCAAAAAGGCGCGACGTCCCTCGGGCACCTGGGCCAGGCCCTTGCTTACCAGCTTATCAGCGGGCGTATGAGTAATGTCCTCGCCCATAAACTTGATGGAGCCGGTCTTGGAACGCAGCAGGCCCGAGACAGTCTTGAGCGTTGTGGACTTGCCGGCACCGTTCGCACCGATCAGGGCCACGATCTCGCCCTCGTTAACGTTAAAGGAGATGTCCTTGATGGCGTGGATGGCGCCGTACCAGACGTTGATGTTGTAGACGGAAAGCATCGGCTCTGCCATTTAGTTCTCCCCCTTATCCTGCTTGCCCAGATATGCCTCGATAACGGCGTCGTTGTTCTGGATTTCCTCGGCCGTGCCCTTGGCGATGACCTTACCAAAGTTGAGCACGCAGATACCCTCGCAAATATTCATGACGAGCGACATGTCGTGCTCGATAAGCATGATGGCAATGCCGAAGGTGTCGCGAATCTTAACGATGTTCTCCATGAGCTCCGCGGTCTCGGACGGGTTCATGCCGGCGGCAGGCTCGTCGAGCAACAGCAGTTTGGGGTTGGTGGCAAGCGCGCGGACGATCTCCAGACGACGCTGGGCGCCGTAAGGCAGCGAGCCGGCCTGCTCGTTTGCCAGATGCTCCATATCAAAGATGGACAGCAGCTCCATGGCGCGCTCGTGAGCAGCCTTCTCGTGCTTCCAATACGTCGGCAGGCGCAGCACGCCCTCAAAGCCGGAGTAACGCTCCTGGTTATGCAGGCCGACCTTAACGTTATCCTCCACCGTCATGGTATTAAACAGGCGAATGTTCTGGAAGGTACGGGCAATACCCATGCGGTTGACCTGGTAGACCGACTTGCCCGAGGTGTCCTCACCGTCGAGCAGGATGGTGCCGTGCGTGGGCTGATACACCTTGGTGAGCAGGTTGAAGACCGTGGTCTTACCGGCGCCGTTGGGGCCGATCAGACCGGCAATCTCGGTCTTGCCGATAGTCAGGCTAAAGTCGTCGACTGCCTTAAGGCCACCGAACTCAATGCCCAGGTGGATGCACTCGAGTGCCGGGCGCTCGCCTAGGTCACGGTCGGGAACGATGGCGCCAGAAGGATACGGGACCATCTTGCCCTTGTTGAACTCAAATTTACTGGGCATCGGCTGCCACCTCCTTCTTGGAAGCAAAGCGGTCCTTGACGCGACCGAAGAACGCCTTGAGCTGCGGGTTGTTGGTAAAGATCATGACCAGGATCAACACGATGGCGTAGATGAGCATGCGGTAGTCCGAGAACTGACGGAGCAGCTCGGGAAGCACCGTGAGCAGCGCCGCCGCGATGACGGAGCCGCGCATATTGCCCAGACCGCCCAGGACCACGAACACCAGGATGAGAATGGACGTGTTGAAGTCGAACTTGGTGGCGGAGAGCTGCGAGAAGTTACCGCCGAAGAGGGCTCCGGCAGCACCGGCGAGGGCAGCGGAAACCACGAAGGCGATCATGCGGTACTCGGTGACGGAGATGCCTACGGACTCGGCTGCAATCTTGTTATCGCGCACGGCCATAATGGCACGGCCGGTACGGCTGCGAACCAGGTTGAGCACGATCACGAGTGCGACCATGACCAGGATGGCACCGGCGAGGAAGGTCGAGTACGTCGACACGCCCGAGGCGCCCTGGGCGCCCTTGATGATGGCGGTGCCGTCCTCGAGCAGGTGCAGGTCGTCGATCGTAGAGTTGCCCGTGATGTTAAAGATCACGTGCAGGCCGCGGGAGTCGACGCCCACAATGAGGCAGGTGACGATCTCTTTGATGATCTCGCCAAAAGCCAGGGTCACGATAGCCAGATAGTCGCCGCTCAGGCGCAGGACCGGGATGCCAATCAAGAAGCCCAGGATAGCGGCAGCGATGGCGCCGACCACGATGCTGATGACAAGACGTATTGGATCGGAGGGAACGGCGCTCTCGAGGGCGACCGCAGTAACGATGCCCGTATAGGCGCCGACGCTCATAAAGCCCGCGTGGCCCAGCGACAAGTCGCCCGCGATGCCGACGACGAGGTTAAGGGAGATGGCCATGACGATATAGGCCGTGATGGGAACCAGCTGACCGGCGATCATGCGCGGAATCATGTGGTTAGACTGCATAAAGAACACGATGGCGAAGGCCACGATGCACATGGCGTACGTGACAAAGTCGTGACGCGTCTGCTTGTCTTTAAGAAACTTCATAACGCTCACCTACACCTTCTCGGGGACGTACTTGCCCAAGAGGCCGGCAGGCTTGACGAGCAGGACGATGATCAGAACACCAAAGACGATGGAGTTGGCAAGACTCGTGGAAATGTAAGCCTGCGCCATCGCCTCGATGATGCCGATGAGAATGCCACCGACAAAGGCACCGGGGATGGAGCCGATGCCGCCGAAGACGGCGGCGTCGAAGGCCTTGATGCCAGGCATGGCACCCGTCGTGGGCTGCAGCACCGGCGAGTAGGAGCACAGGAGCACGCCGGCGATGGCGGCAAGCGCCGAGCCGATGGCAAACGTCATCGAGATGGTGCGGTTGACGTTGATGCCCATGAGCTGAGCGGCGGCCTTGTCCTCGGACACGGCGCGCATGGCCTTGCCCATCTTGGTCTTACCTGTAAAGAACATCAGGCCGGCCATGATAACCAGGCAGGCGACGATGGTGACGAGCGAGACGGCGCTTACGTTGAACTTGGCCAAGAACTCCGGCACCTGGAAGGTGACGAGCGAAGTGAAGTTCTTGGGCGTGGCGCCCCACAGAAGCTGCGCGGCGTTCTGCAGGAAGTAAGACACGCCGATAGCCGTGATCAGAACGGCCAGCGGGCCTGCTTGGCGCAGCGGCTTATAGGCCAGACCCTCGATGAGAACGCCGAGAACCGTGCAGACCACACAAGAAAGAATTACAGATACCCAGCCCGGGAGGCCGAGATACGACGTGGCGCAGAACGAGACATAGGCACCGACCATGATGACGTCGCCGTGAGCGAAGTTCAGCATCTTGGCGATACCGTAGACCATGGTGTAGCCCAACGCGATGATGGCGTAGACGCTGCCCATGGACAGGCCGTTGACCAGGTATTGGATAAAGACCGTCATGTTCCACATCCCCCTTTCGAATAGGTTTCCAGTTGATGTATGAAACAGGGACGTTACATCGTCCCTAGATACCAAGCAAGCAGGGAAGGCCAAAACCTCCCCTGCTTGGGATCAAAACCGCTCTATGTAAGGCGGCCAATTAGGCCTGTACGTACTTGCCGTCGGTGATGACGTACGCCGTGGGCTCCTTCTGGACCTGGCCCTTATCGTTCCAGGTGAGCTTGCCGGTCAGACCGTCAACGGTAATCTTGAGCATAGCCTTGGACAGCTTCTCGGCGGCCTCAGTCGGGTCGGCGTCGACACCAAGACCGGCCTCCTTGAGGGCCTCGGCCACCGCGTGCACGCCGTCGTAGGCGTCGGCGGCAAACTGGTCGGGGGTATCGCCGTACTTATCCTTGTAAGCGTTGACGAAGTCGGCGTTCTTCTCGTCGTCGGCGGAGAACGGGGTCATGAGCAGCAGACCCTCAGCAAGAGAGGTATCGAAGCCCTCAACGCCCAGGATGCCGTCCATGCCGTCGCAGCCCATCATCTTGACGTCGTAGCCCATGTCCTTGGCGTTCTTGAGCAGGACGGACGCCGGCGTGTAGTAGATCGGCGCAAAGATCATGGTGGCGCCGGCCTGCTTGGCCTTGGTCAGCTGGTTCGTAAAGCTCGTGGCGGAGTCGTCCTTAAAGGTCTCCTCGTCAACAATCTCGAGCTTGGACTCAGCGGCCTGGGCCTTAAAGGAATCTGCGATGCCCGAAGAATAGGCGTCGCCGGAGTTATAGAACAGCACGAACTTCTCGTCCGCATACTTCTGCGCCAGGAACTTGGCAGCGTTGACACCCTGGTTGGGGTCGGTGAAGCAAACCTGGAAGACGCAATCCTTGCCGTCGGTGACGTCCTCGGAGGACGCGGACGGGGTGATCATGAACGTCTTGGGGTCGTTACCGCACTCGGCGGCAACGGCAACCGACGCACCCGTGGTGGTCGGGCCGACGAGGGCCTGCATGCCCCAGTCGAGCAGGGTGTTGAAGGCGTTGACGGCCTTCTCGCCGTCGGCCTGGTCATCCTCGGCCTTGCTGGCAAGCGGCAGCTCCTTGGTCGAGAAATCCTTGCAGCCAAGCTCGACACCCTGGGTAACGGACTTGCCGTAGGACGCGTTGGCGCCGGTCAGCGGGCCGATGGTGCCGATCTTAAACGAAGCGTCGCCCGAAGCGGAACCGCTATCGCCGCCGTTGGAGGAGCAGCCGGCTAGAATGGACATCGCCCCCAGACCTGCTGCGCTCGCGATAACGCTCCTGCGATTCATAACAGGGTTCAATGACTTACCGGTGAGGCTCGACATGCGGCTCTCCTCTCAAATCTCGTCGGGTTTCGGTTACCCGACAGGCCATCCTTCGCCGTGTTCGGCGTTCGCAAAATACTAGACGCTTTAGTTAAGGAAAGTGGCGATTATTTCAACTTTTCTTTGGATTTGTTCATTTATCCATAATTCTGCGTATTTCTATTACTTTATGCAGTAATGCCACTTTATTGTGTGAAAGTAATGTTTCCGTTCTGTTACAGGCGTCCCTTCCCTGAATAAAACGGCCTCACCGGTCGCGCTTTATGCGCACTTAGGCGGCGATGTACTTGCCGTCCTGGATCACATAGGCCGTAGCGGGCTTTTCGACCTGGCCCTCGTCATTCCACGTCAGCTCGCCTGTCAGGCCCTCGATCTTGATCTTGCGCATGGCCTTGGCAAGGTCGCCGGCAATGTCGGCACCGTCGGCCGTAATGTCAATCCCCGCCTTGTCGATGGCCTCGACAATGGCGTGGACGCAATCGTAGGCGTCGGCGGCAAACTGGTTGGGTGTCTCGTCGTAGACATCCTTATAGGCTTTGACGAAGTCGGCATTCTTCTCATCGTCAGCCGAAAACGGGGTCATGAGCAATACGCCCTCGGCAAGAGAGGTATCGAAGCCCTCCACAGAGAGCAGGCCGTCCATGCCGTCGGTACCCATGAGGGTCATGTCGTAGCCCATGTCCTTGGCGTTCTTGAGCAAAACGGACGCCGGCGTGTAGTAGATCGGCGCAAAGATGAGCGTGGCGCCGGCCTCCTTGGCCTTGGTGAGCTGGTTGGTAAAGCTCGTGGAGGAATCGTCCTTAAAGGTCTCGGTATCGACGATATCAAGTTTGGACTCCTTGGCCTGCTCGGAAAATGCATCGGCAACACCCGAGCTGTACGTATCGCCGGAGTTGTAGAACAGGGCGATCTTGGCATCCGCGTACTTCTCGGCCAAGAACTTCGCAGCGCTGGCGCCCATGGTGGGATCGGTGAAGCAAACCTGAAAGACCGTGGTCTTATCCTTGGTGACGTCGAGCGACGAGGCCGAAGGCGTGACCATGAGCATATCGTCGGCGATCTCGTCCGAGACGGCGACGGCGGCACCAGTCGTGACGGGGCCAACGAGAGCCTGCATGCCCCAGTCGCACAGGGTATTGAAGGCGTTGATGGCCTTTTCGCCGTCAGCGACGTCGTCCTCGGACTTAAGCGAGAGCTTGAGGTCCTTGGTCGAGAAATCCTTGGCGGCGAGCTTGGCACCCTTCTCGGCCGAGACGCCATAGGTTGCCGCAGCGCCGGTCAGAGGGCCGATGACACCGATCTTGAAGGTCTTGCCGTCATCGGCGGAGCCGCCGTCCGAGCCACCCGACGAGCAACCAGCGAGTGCCACGGTGTTGCCGAGCGCCGCGGCACCGGCGAGAAAGTTCCTACGGCTGAGCGTGCTGTTGATGTTGAACATGGTGTCCCCCTTTTTCGCTGGCCGCAGTGCGGCCGTCTTGCGGTACGGGGCAAACCTTATGGCGCAAACGTTGACAGTTTGTTACGGAGTTCCGTTTGTAGCGAGCATGTTTCCAATGTTTCCGCAGCGTTTCGGGGGTACCGTTTTGTGCGACTCCTGTTGCCCTGTCTCTTATACACATCTCCGAGCCCACGAGACCGATCAGTATCTCGT